>JBAYSE010000113.1:0-5365 GCA_041676265.1 Sphaerochaetaceae bacterium | reverse complement strand
GCTTTTATCATCTCCATACCGACTTGATAGCGTTTGAGAAGTCTGAGGCGCTCCTCTATTTTGGCCTCTTCTCCCATAGAAAACCACACATCGGTGTAGATAATATCGGCTCCTTGAACAGCTTTGAGAGGATCTTCTTCCCATTGGGATTCACTGGGCGCCAACTCTTTAGGGCTGGAGATCCAGAAATCGATACCTACCTTAGCGGCTCCAATCCTAAGGGCATTGGCCACATTGTTGCGCCCATCACCGACAAAAACCATCTTCATGGCAGAAAAAGGCTTCTGCAAATACTCTTTGGCGGTCATGAAATCGGCTAAAACTTGGGTAGGGTGATCTATGTCGGTTAGTCCGTTGTAAACGGGAATACCGCTAAAACTGTGGAGATCTTCGACCAGTTGTTGGCTACTCCCCCGGTAAAGAATGGCATCGTAGTACCGCCCCAAAATTCTGGCAGTATCTTCAATTGACTCTTTTTTGCCCATCTGGCTATTGGTTAGGTAGGTGACATTGGCCCCTTCATCAAAGGCGGCAACTTCTGTCGCGCAGCGGGTGCGGGTTGAGGGTTTATCGAAGATGAGAACGATATTCTTCCCTGCCAATCTGTTAGAGGTAACCCCCCTCTTTTTCTCCTCTTTCAATTTAATCGCTAAATCAATGAGGTAGACAATTTCCTTTGCGGTGTAATCGCTGAGCGACAATAAACTCCTGTTTTTTAACCCTTCCATCACCTCTTCTCCTCCGGTAGAAACTTCCATAGGGAATTATTTAAGGGGTTATGAGAAAGTTGGAGGGATGAACCCATCCTCTCCAACTTATTGTTAACTAGGACTATCCCCTAAGGGTCTTATTAAAAGACGACTACAACTTCACCGTTAGGATAGGTTTTGTTGACGAAGTCTTTTATCTTCTGACTCTGAAGGGCCTTAACCAGAGCTACAATATTAGCATCTTGCTCTCTCCCCTCTTTGACCGCAATTACGTTTACATAGGGGGAATCGGCACCTTCAATCAAAAGGCCATCCTTATTAGCCCTTAAGCCGGCTGGAATGGCATAGTTTCCATTAATAATTGCGGCATCAACGTCATCCAGAACCCTCGGTAAAGAGGCAGCTTCAATCTCTCTGAATTTCAATCCTTTGGCGTTTTTGACGATATCGAGGGGAGTGGCTGTAATCCCGGCCCCCGGTTTTAACTCAATCAAACCGGCACTTGCTAAGAGGAGCAGAGCTCTCCCCCCGTTGGTAGGGTCATTGGGAATGGCGATTGTAGCACCTTGTGGAAGGGCAGCTAGGCTATTTACCTTTCTAGAATAGAGGGCGATGGGTTCAATGTGGATACCGC
This sequence comes from Sphaerochaetaceae bacterium, assembly GCA_041676265.1. Lineage (GTDB taxonomy): Bacteria > Spirochaetota > Spirochaetia > Sphaerochaetales > Sphaerochaetaceae > DUOJ01. The sequence continues at coordinate 4,021 of JBAYSE010000113.1, read as the reverse complement.
CGGCATTGGCCAAGTGGTACCCCTGCTCTTTGTTGAAAGACTCTAAGTAGGGGATATGTTGGAAGAAGTTGGCATCCAGTTGCCCATCTTCCAAGGCTTTGTTGGGTGTTACATAGTCGGTAAACTCAACCACCTTAAGGGTAATTCCCTGGCTAGCCAAATCATCAATCACTAAATTTAAAAACTCGGCGTGAGGCTCGGGCGTTGCACCAACTGTCAACACGTTGGCTTTCTCTTTTGCTCCGGCAGCAAAGAGCCCCACCGTTATAATAAGGGTTAATAAAATAATCGCGCTAATTTTTTTCATAAACTCTCTCCTCCTTAAGGACAAGAATAATTAATTTTTATCTTCTCGCCATCATGCGAGCACTAATTTTATTGCCTACTACTTGGACAACTTCGACTAAGACTAAGATGACAATCACCGATGCCAACATCACGTCCGGTCTGAAGCGTTGGTATCCGTAACGGATTGCTAGGTCGCCTAACCCCCCTCCTCCAATGGCACCAGCCATTGCCGAATACCCTATTAGGTTGATAATAGTTAGGGTAATTCCAGAGACTAAAGCAGGCATCGCCTCGGGAATCAAAACCTTTAAAATTATTTGATTGGTGGTTGAACCCATGGCGCGGGCGGCTTGAATAACCCCCGGATTCACCTCCTTTATAGCTGTTTCAATAATACGGGCCACGAAAGGGGCCGCTGCTATTGAAAGCGGAACTATTGTAGCTTTTGTTCCAATACTTGTTCCCACTATAATTCGCGACAGTGGAAATAGTAGTATCATCAAAATAATAAAGGGGAATGAACGCAAAACATTCACCACTCTCCCCAAGACATTATTTAAAAGCGGTTTGGGGACTATACCCCCTTGCGCCTCAGGTCCGGTTACACACAGAAGTATCCCGATGGGCAATCCCAATACAAGGGAAAAAAGAGTTGAAGAGAAGACCATAATGAGGGTCTCTGCAGTTGCTTTCCAAACTAGGGTAAACAAAATACTCATTCTTCCCCCTCCTCTTCCACAATAATACCCTCTGCTTTCAGGGCAACAATTGCTTTTTTAACCACTGAACTCTCGCCGATAATATCGCAGATCAGGGTTCCAACCTCTTCCCCTTTGACATGTTGTACCCCACCGGCTCTAATATTGAACTCAACATCAAACCTTTTTTGGATACGACTCAGCACCGGCTCGCCGGTTGACTCCCCTCTGAAACGCAGGGTGTAACGTCCCCCCTCTTTTGACCAGCGCACCATGTCTTCTCGCTTATCGGTCAAGGGTTTTAAATTGGCTAAGAACTCTTTGGTCGTACTTGAAGCAGGGTTGGCAAATACATCAATCACTTTGCCTTGCTCTACCACCCCACCATTTTCCAAAACAGCCACATATTCACAAGCATCCCTGACAACTTCCATTTGGTGGGTAATCATAACAACCAGCAAGTTCATCTGCTTTTGGAGGTCTCCAATCAGGGTAAGGATTGAGCGAGTGGTCTGTGGATCTAAAGCACTGGTAGCTTCATCACAAAAGAGAATGTCGGGATTATTCGCTAGGGCACGGGCAATGGCCACCCTCTGCATCTGCCCTCCGGAGAGGGTGCTGATAGGGGCCTTTCCCCTCCCGGAGAGTCCCACTAAGTCGAGTAACTCAGCAACCCGTTGGGCAATCTCTTTTTTCTCCATCCCTACGATTTCAAGGGGGTAGGCAATATTCTGTTCGGCATTACGGGAAGAAAAGAGGTTAAAGTTTTGGAAAATCATCCCAACTTTACGCCTCTGTCGGATTAAGGTGTCTTTAGGGAGGTTATCGACACGCCTCTCTTCGTAGTAGATCTCTCCGCTATCGGGCTCTTCTAGGAGGCTTATAAGGCGCACAAGGGTACTCTTTCCGGCACCGCTTTTCCCAATAATACCGTAGACAGTATTACCGGGGATATCGAGTGTGATATCGTTAACGGCATGCAAAGAGCCATAAGCTCGATTTAACGACTTCAAAGAAATCCGCATTAAACCTACCCCTTTTGACAAACGTACCACATAATAGAAGAATTGAGCCTCTTCTGCAAGTATTCTTAGCTCAAGTAGAGGGGGGCGAGTCTTTAGACTCTAAAAATGCTACCCCTTTCGCGGTAATCTGATACTTCTGTTCGGGGCTGGTGGGTTTATCCGGGAGAGTTTTTTTAATCAATCCGGCTACTTCAAGGGGTTTAATATAACGGAGAGCATTTTTAGTGTGATTTGAGAGGTTGATTGCTTTTAACAGCCGGGAACGCTCTAAAGCTCTGTTTCTAACCATTATGAGAAGAATCGCCATTTTTTCAGCTTGGTCACCAGCTTGGTCACTACCATCTATGATGGCACTAAGCTTGCCGGCAAAAATATTCAAATGTGGTTGTGGCTCTTTTACGCCCTCAGCGAAACTTTCAAAGACAGGGTGGATGAAAAAGGTAATCCGAAAGAAGGACCGCTTATCATCAGTTTCAATTAGAGGCCCGGGAGAGCCATTTCTAGAGAGCTCAGCATGTATTAAGGAGAGCCCCGTTGAGCGGCCTTCACTTAAATCCATCCCTTTTAAAAAGTCTCCAAGGCGTCGATTTCGGTAGCGACCGGCTACGGCAGTCCCTCTTTGAAGATCTTTAAGTTTTATCGACCTGTCAGGACCTCCACAGTTATAAATCATGATTTTATCAGTCTCGATTCTGATTGTTATCGATTCTCGCTCAGCGTAATCGCGGTGGTAGACAGCATTGACCATAGCCTCTTCCAAGGCGTTAAAGGGGTAATTCCAGGCCCTTTGGGCCTCTGCTTGGCCACTGATCTTAGTCACCCTCTCTTGAATGACGTTCCCGCCCAGATAATCTAATGCCTGTTTTATTTGCAAGTGCATCGGTCCACTAAAACGAACCTCTTCGAAAATCCTTCCTGAAGTTGCGCCTCTAAAGTGGACTACTTCGATAAAGGAGTAGGGAAAAAACTTATCGGGAGTGTCACAAAAGAGCATAAGAGCAACATTTTTAACCCTTTGGGCTCCTTGGGATCCCTCTATGAGATTAAGTTTTTGTAACAGGGTTGTTGCTGAAATTTTACCGACTTGTTCGAAGAGTCTACTACCCGAGATTCGTAGATAGTCTTGAACATAAATTAGGTTAATATCTTCAATTCTTCCCATTTGGTGAACTCTGTCATCAAAGGGGATTTTATTGGCTAGTGAGAGTAGGTCACTTTTATCGTGCCCTTTTGCCTCGATGCTATTGGCGTAACGACGAATATAGAATTTGAAATTTTTCTTTTTGGCTGTAATCGCTTCGGGGACTTCGTATGGCCGGTCTATGCCTCCCCCAACCCACAGGACTACGACATTTTTATCATCAACATTTTCGATTGATAAGTGAGGGACATAAGGGGGGCGAATAAGGTTATTGTAACCAATCATTGCTCTTTGAATGGCCCCAATGGTCTGTTCACTGACCCCTTTGACAGGGCGAACGGCCATCCTTTCTCGCTCTTCTACGCCAATGAGAATGTACCCCCCCCCAATGTTATCTATATCGTTGGCGAAAGCACAGATACTACGATAAATAGAGTCAGGGTTCCAACCAGACTTAAATTCAATCCGATCAGACTCAATCTTCTCCCGTTTTAAAAGGGTCTCCACACTGGTAGGAAGGTTACTTTCTCTCATAACAACATAATGCCTCGGTTTTTAATTATACTTCCTTTTTAAAGACTGTACAGCTTAAACCGAGGCATATACTTAGGCCTTAGAGTCTCCTGTACTAACCCAAGAACCATTAGGAGACAAGCCTTCGGTTATAGAGATCAACAATACTTCTTCTTGAAAATCTGGGAAGCTACTAAAACTAGATCCTATAAATCACACAGATTTAGGGCTTGAGCCATAAAAAAAGGCCCGGCGACGACCTACTCTCCCGCCAGAAGGCAGTACCATCGGCGCAAGAGGTCTTGACTGCCGTGTTCGGGATGGGAACGGGTATAACACCTCTGCTATGGCCACCG
>JBAYSE010000112.1:0-5373 GCA_041676265.1 Sphaerochaetaceae bacterium | reverse complement strand
GGGGAGATTTTGATGGTTAACAACAGTTGTGATCGCATTGCCGATGAAATAGCCGGACGGCGCACTTTAGCCATATTGTTGGGTGAAAAAAGAGCCCTATGGGCTAACCGCCTCTTTTTGACACTGGCTTTCTTAATTCAGTTAACATTAGCCCTTGTGGGGTATATCCCCACCATAACTATTGCCTTCACCCTCTTAGGGGCTTTTCTGGCATTTTTGGTGTGGCGTAAGATGGAAAAGCATGGTTTTTCTTTGGAAACCAAAGGTGCTTCCATGGGAGGAATCTCGAAGATCTACCTAATTCACTGCGCCTTCTTGGCCATTGCTCTTTTAGTGAAATATGTTAGCTACCGGGGAGGCTAATAGATGCCGGCGGTCTTTAAATTCAAAAGGAATCCCCTTTATGCAAAACGGGGGATGGTTGCCACCACTCAACCCTTAGCCAGCCAAGCGGGACTGGAGGTCCTCTCTAGAGGGGGCAACGCCATCGACGCAGCCATTGCCACAGCAGCAGCCTTGACGGTTGTAGAGCCCACCTCAAACGGCTTGGGGGGAGATGCCTTTGCTCTAGTATGGTTTAATGGCAAACTGCATGGGCTCAATGCCAGTGGTCCGGCCCCCCTCTTAGCCTCTATAGAGGAGTTGCACTCGCGGGGTTTTACAACCATGCCCAACCACGGATGGGAGCCGGTAACGGTACCCGGTATCCCCGCCGCATGGGCAGAGCTCAGCGCAAAATTTGGGCGCTTAACCTTAAAAGAGGTACTACAGGCGGCTATTCGGTACGCAAAAGAGGGGTTTCCCCTCTCTTTGACGATTGCCGGTGAATGGTCTCGTATCTTTCAACACTACCCCAAGGTACTCAAAGGAGAACTTTTCGCCCCCCTCTTTGAAACTTTCTCCCCTGTGCCGAAGGCAGGTCAAATGTGGTCCTCTGTAGAGCATGCCAGAACTTTAGAGAGTATCGGGGAGAGCAATGCAGAGGAATTTTATCGGGGAGAAATCGCCACCAAGATTGATACTTTCTCTAAAAAACAGGGGGGCTTACTGAGAAAGGAGGACCTCGAGCGCTTCCGGTGTGAATGGGTTAGCCCCATCGGGACCAGCTACCGAGGCTACGAAGTCTGGGAAATTCCCCCCAACACACAAGGCCTCTCGGCACTCATGGCTCTCAACATTTTGGAAGGCCTGCCGTTAATGGACCACGATAGTGAAGAGTGCTACCACCACTCAATAGAAGCCATTAAATTGGCCATGGTAGACTCACAGCACTATGTGAGTGATATCAACTACATGCAAGGCACCTTAGGGGCCCTGTTGTCTAAAGAGTATGGCACTGAACGGCGCTCTTTAATTAAAGAGCACGCTCAAGAGCCCCTCCCCGGTAAAATACAGAAAGGGGGTACAGTCTATTTAGCAACTGCCGATAGTGAAGGCAACATGGTCAGTTTTATCCAGAGTAATTACGAAGACTTCGGTAGTGGTATAGTCATCCCGGGTACGGGTATTGCCCTCCAAAACAGGGGCCATAATTTCTCACTTGACCCCCACCACGTTAACGCACTGGCTCCCGGCAAAAAAACTTTCCACACCATCATCCCCGGATTCCTCACAAAAGGGGGTATTCCCATTGGTCCCTTTGGGGTTATGGGGGGATTTAACCAGCCACAAGGGCATGTACAAGTACTCAGAAATACTATTGAACGGTTAATGGACCCGCAAGCAGCCCTCGATGCCCCCCGCTGGCGCTACCTACAGGGTAAGCAGGTAATAGTCGAAGAGGACTTCCCAATTGAAATAGTCGAGTCACTCTTAAAAAGAGGCCATGAAATTAGAGTCTCTTCGCAAAAGTCTCTATTTGGCCGTGGACAAATAATTTGGCGCAATCCTCTAAGTGGTGTATTAGTCGGTGGCAGTGAATCGCGAGCTGATGGCATTGTTGCAACAATGTAGCCGAAAACGCCACACAACTTATTGCATTTTCTGCACAACCAAATTGTTTACAAACTTTTGCACACCGCACCCTTCATATCCAAGAAAAAAGTTACGCGATTAGTAGCTCTCGGTGTTCTGTTTGTACTGATGCTCTCACCCCTCGCCTACACCCTCAATGCAATGCCTTTAACTCTCTACGTCAACCAAGATGGGGTGACCGGAGCAATTGCCGGCATGGGGAAGGCTCAGGCTTGTGCAACTGGGATACTTTTAACACAGTAACTCCGCACTAATACCTTTTCATTTGCCCTTCCCCCCTATTACCGCTATAATCGCGGGAAAGAGTATTTGTGGGGAGGCTGGTATGCGAGTTGCCGATTATTTATGGAGTAAAGCAAGAGACACTAAAAAGAGTGCCCTTCCGGTACTCTCTTTTCCCGCCGGACAAAAGTTGGGAGTATCTGTTGACCGCCTGGTCAAAGAGGGTGAGTTACAAGCTAAAGCGATGGAGATAGTAGCCCAAGAGACCCCTTCCATAGCGGCAGTCAGTTTTATGGACCTCTCGGTTGAGAGTGAAGCTTTTGGCTCCCAGGTCCGCTACTCAGAAGATGAAGTGCCGACTGTTATTGGACACATTGTGGCCAATCAAGAAGAGGCTGAGGCGCTGAAAATCCCTCCTGTAGGTGCTGCACGCACCGGAGTCTTCGTGGAAGCAATTGCCCGCGCTAAAGCAAGAATAACCGACAGACCGGTCTTAGCCGGTGTGACGGGGCCTTTTACCCTCACCGGGCGTCTTTTTGATGTTAATGCGATAATGCTCCTCTGTTACGATGATCCTCGGCCGGTTCATACAGTCCTTAAGAAAGTCAATCAGTTTCTGATTGACTATAGTGAAGCACTAAAAGCAGCAGGCGCTGATGGTGTGTTTATAGCGGAACCTCTGGCCGGTCTCCTCTCCCCTGATATGGACGCTGAATTCTCCACTCCCTATATTAAGCACCTCGTTGAAGCTCTGCAGGAGGAGGAGTTTGCCCTCCTCTACCACAACTGTGGCCCTTCAGTCATCCGGATGCTCCCCCAAATTTTCTCAACCGGAGCCACAGCTTACCACTTCGGTAACGCCCTCGATATGCGCGAAGTTATGCAAAAGGCCCCCGGTGATAAACTCTGTATGGGCAATATTGACCCTGCCGGACAGTTTGCCAATGGGACCGTGCAGAGCATTAAAGAAGAGACCCTCGCTTTACTTCACGACTTAAAAGAGCGGCAAAACTTTATCATCTCTTCCGGTTGCGATATCCCACCCCACGCCAGTTGGCAAAACATTGAAGCTTTTTTTGATGCCCTTGAAGAGTTCAACTCAAGCTTAACTTAGTTGAGTATTTGATTCCCATCGAGATAAAGTTGCGCTATATGAAGGTTTGGAGACAGCCCAAAGATAGAGACTGGCAAGGGTGCCGTGAGGTGAATAGCTTTTACGATGTTCTTCAAAACGCTCTCTGTTGACCTCATCATATCCGTAGAGAACCCGCATTCCCCTTAAGATTGCCAAATCGCCATAACTGAGGATATCGGGTCGGTGCATCCCAAAGAGGAGAATCATCTCTGCAGTCCACCGTCCGATTCCCTTGAGCTCCATCAACGCTTTAATTGCCTCCTCATCGCTGAGCCGGTTTACCAAATCTAAGTCGAAAGAGCCCTCCACCACCCGCGTAGCAGCTTTATGGATATACTCTGCTTTACGAAAGGTCATACCGACGCTTTGCAGTCGGTTGATGCTGAGCGGAGCTATGGTGGCCGGTTCGACTGAGCCCACCAAGTCCCCAAGCCGCTGCCAGATAGTCGCCTGAGCGGCCATGGAGATCTGTTGACCGATAATGTGACGGACAATTGAGCTGAAGGGATCCCGATCGGCTGGTCTGCAAATCGGCCCAATCTGCTCAATTACGCCTTTGAGTAGTGGGTCATTTTTACTGAGGTGCGCCATCGCCTCCGCCGTACAGCTGAGGAAAACAATAGGTTCGTTCATACCATCACTGTCTGCCAACGTCTATCCCCACTTTTGAATCTCGATGATGTTGCCCTCCGGATCTTGGGCGTAAACGAGGGTAATCAAACCAACTCCCTCCACATAGCCATCGATAAGCTCACCTACCTGGGACCCTCCGTGGGTAATCACCTGATCTAGGCACCGACGAACATCTTCAACGGCGAAGGCGATGTGTCCATAGCCCTCTTTGTTGATGAATCGATTTCCGGCATCTTCGTTGGCATCGTAACTAAAAATCTCAAGCGTCGGTCCATCATCGCGCCACCCCGGAAGAAGAAGATGGACTCCGGTGATATGGGAGTTCTCTATAGCGCTGAGGCGATCGACCCACTCTCCCTTGAGATTGCGCTTAGGAGAAAGCTCTCTACAACCAAAGACTTTGATGTAGAAGTCGGCAAGTGCTCGCCAATCCCTGCTGATAATATTGGTATGTACGTAACGTATCTTCATATCTCTACTCCATGATTGTATCTCAGCTTACTTGGTCGTGTAGTCGAGCTTGAGGACGATATCTTGAGGATAATCACCAAATTTTGCACCGAAAAGGCTGACCCCTCCGATATGTTGCGCATCCTCTTTGATACCGATTTTTATACTAAAGAAGTGGCTCTCTGTTATCTTCAGAGAGTCAATCGTGAGGTCACTGATATGTTGATGGTCGAGAAAGGTCCCCTCGCCGTTAATCTTCCAACTCTTGAGTAAGCCATACTGATTCAGTGAATCAGGCCACCATGGGGGGTTAAACTTCCCCCTCCGGCCTCCAAGATCTCCGGGGCTCGTCCACGTTCCTATTTCGGTGTCATTTATCCAAACAGTGATATCACTAGGCCAATCGTTGCGGTAGAAGGGGGCTTCAGAGCACGCTTCGAAAGAAAGATTGAGCTCTTTGGGAGTCCCTCCATTGACTACGGTATTGGGGAAGCGATACTCGACAAATCCCTTGTAGAACCATAAGAGCTGAGCCGTAGTTCGTTCGGGATAGTAGAAACTACTTGGTTGGTCAAAGATTCCGATAGCACTCTTCTCGTTGACCAGACCACAAGTGGGGTGAATCTCGCAATTGGAGAAGCTTCCAATCGACATGCTAAGGATAGTCGAGCTCTCCTTGCTCTCTCCGATACTGTCGAGTAGCAGTTTGAAGCTCACACGGTCACACATTCGACTACTGACCTTCATCGAACCCCGAATCCCCGGTTGAGACTCTGTGAAGAGCAGACCGGCTTGTTCGAGGATGCGGACATTCAAAGCGGCGGTAGAGGTAGGCAGGCCTAATTGGTCGGCGATTTCATTGACATTCAAGCTACGCTCATTCAGAAGTTCAAGGATGTTAATCCTCGCCTCGTTGGCTAATGCCTTGGCAATGAGCAACATTTTCTCTTTATTAGAAT
>JBAYSE010000111.1:0-5568 GCA_041676265.1 Sphaerochaetaceae bacterium | reverse complement strand
TTCATCAATCGAGATCTGCTGTACGGTGGGGGAGAACTCTTTTAGCAAGGCGATTACTTGGTGGCTAACCGCGCTGTAGCGCTCCATACGAGGGCACACGTAGATGCCGTGAGGGCAAAGCTGACGAGCTCGATACATGGGCATAGCTGAGTGAACTTTATAGGCGCGTGCCTCGTAGGAGCAAGCCGAAACAACTCCGCGGTTTCCCAGTCCTCCCACTATAACCGGCTTGCCCCTTAAAGCGGGGTTGTCGAGTTGCTCTACCCCCGCATAAAAGGCATCCATATCGACATGGAACCAAACTTTTTCTGCCATCTACTCTTCTCCGTAGAGTTGAAGAGGGCGCCGAGGGGTACGCGCCTCCTCAATTAAGTGGGAAAGTAGGCGAGGGTAAGGATAGCCCATAACTTCTGCAAGGAGGGGGAAGTGACTCTTAGAGGTTAATCCGGGCAGAGTGTTAATCTCGTTAAACCAGATTTTTCCATCCTTGTCGATAAAGAAGTCGACCCGTGCATAGCCCTCTACTGCCACTGCTGAGGCGATAGTTTGCGCCATCTCAGTTATCTTGAGACTCAAAGTTTTCCCAATAGGGGCCGGCACCTCAATGTAGGCTTGGTTGGAGGAGAGGTATTTTTGTTGGTAATTAAGAAATCCACTATTGTTAACCGGATTGACGACAAGACCGGCCGGGCTACTTAAATATTTCCCCTTGTTGGTTATAACGGCACATTCAACCTCTTTAACCGCCTGTAAATAGGGCTCTATGAGGATGCGGTTGGTGTAGTTGAAAACTTCTTCAACTGCTTCTCTTAGGTGGCCTCCTGTCGCTTTCTCTAAAGGTATTACGCCCACAGAAGAGCCCCCATCCTCGGGTTTAACGATTAAGGCCTGCCCTAAAAGGTCGGCAATTGCACGGGGTGCGTAGGGCTGACCCCTCTTGATCAAAACCGAGGGGAGAGTGGGGATTCCAAACTCTTCACAAACCCGCTTGGTAATGCTCTTGTGCATTCCCACACTGCTGGCTAGAACTCCGGAGCCCACGTAGGGCAGACCGGCTAACTCTAGAAGCCCCTGTAGGCATCCATCTTCTCCTTTAGTACCGTGGGTAACGGGGAAGACAACATCGACTTCCAGAGGCTCCCCATTGAGAGTTAAACCCGCCGCAGGGACAACGGCAACCTTTTTAGAGTCATCGTATGAACTATCTAGCGAGGCATTCTCCTTAAGACTCCAGTGCCCCTCCCGCGAGATAGCGATCGGCACAACCTTGTAGCCACCAGCCGTCAGTTCTTGACTGACACTTATTGCCGAGCGACAAGAGACGACATGTTCTACTGAGACTCCCCCATAAATTAGGGCTACAACCATTATTTTGCCCCCTTTTCGGCTAATAGGCGCTCGACGAGAGCCCTCTCATTCCAAGGGAGCTTCTCACCCTTATATTCAAGCGAACTCTCGTGACCCTTGCCTAAGAGGAGGAGGATCGTAGAGGGGTCGCAATAGTTGAGAGCCGCCTTAATAGCCTCTGCTCTACCGTAAATTTTAAACAATTCTCCCTCAAAAGTAACGCTATTAATCCCCGCTACAATATCGCTTTCAATCTGCAGAGGCTCTTCATAACGGGGGTCTTCATCGGTTAAAAATAGGGTATGGCACCAAGTGGCGGCACTGGAGCCCAGAGCAAAACGCTTTGTCCTGTCCCGCTCTCCGCCTGAACCGAAAAGGGCCACTAGCCTCTTCTCGGGAAAGTGGTCTTTGAGGTGTTTAAAAAGGAGGTCAAAGGCCTCTTTAGTGTGGGCAAAGTCGATGATGATTAAAAAAGGGGTAGTTGTGACGACTTCAAAGCGCCCTTTTACCGGTAAAAGATGCCATTCATCGCGTCCTACCGGCCCCAGAGCCTGGAGTGCCAGATAGGCACCGGTTGCGTTCAGGGCATAGCACTCTTGGCCATAGGGGAGGGTGATGCGGGTTTTGGCTGCCACCTCAATTACCCGTTTATCCCACTGCTGAGCAACAGTCTTTAGTGACCCCCTATTATAGGGGATGATTTTAATGCCATCACGGACAAAGCGTTCAAAGAAGGGGATTGCTTGGTTAATCACCAACCAGCCCCCCACCTTTAGTTGTCGCACAATGTTGAGTTTGGCCTCCAGATAATTCTCTAAGTTTTCGTGGTACTCAAGATGTTCACTACTGAAAGCGGTCACAATGGCACCGCTAAAGACGATATCGACTAGGCGACTGGCTTTAGTAGAGAGACCATGGCTCGTTGCTTCTAGTAAGACAGTCTCTACTCCATTCTTTTTACACTCTGCCAAGAAGTGGTAAATTTGGGGACTCTCGGGGGTACTTTGGCGGTAAGGGCTCTCCCTTTTACCCCGCCCGTCATCGATGGCGACAGTTGTTAAGAGGCCACACTGCACACCACTGAAGGTCAGTAGTTGCCACAGGAAGTCACAGGTAGTTGACTTACCATCGGTACCGGTAACTCCAATAATCGTGGAGGGAAGTTCTCCATAGAGGGTCGAAGCAAAGAGGGAAGCTATGCGGCGGGGATTAGGGTGCCGGATATATTTTATCCCTCCTTGGTAGTCTTTGAGTATCTGATGGTGAACAACGACTGATGCACCTCTTCGTAAGGCCTCATCGATAAAAGAGTGGCCATCATGGTGGAGACCATGGATGGCAATATAGACAAAATTAGCCCTGCAATCCTGTGCTGAAAAGGAGATACCCTCGACGAGAGGGTCTCCTTCGCCTCGAATCGTACATTCACGGCGGACCTTGTTATTTGTCCACAACACTGCTAATCTTTTCATCAAGCGTCCTTACTGGATGTATGGTATCAAGGTTCTTCCCCTTTTTCAAGGAAGGCAACAGAGGGGGTTTTGGCTTTTGGCACCGACTCTACCGAGTTATGAGAGTGATCAATTAATCTCTATAATTGGCAACAAGCGCTCCCTTGGCGTGGATCTGAAACTCTTATTCGGCGAGTTACAACCCCGCAGAGGACCTTGTGTTTTTTTAGACCCCTTCTGTGGTTCGGGCGCTGTCGCTCGGCTTGCACGCGCTCTGGGGATGCATGTCAAGGCCGGCGATAACCAACCTTTCTCTTTTCTTGTCAACTATGTCTACCTCACCCTGACTAATCGCGATTTAACCGAGATGTTTAAAGAGATGGGGGGTATTGATGCCTATTTCTCCCTCCTCAATCTGCAAGGGCTCTACGCTTACAACTCCCATGAAGGGCTTAACAGGCCCTATTTGAGTCGCTACTATGCTCCTCAAAACGATTGGACGTATGACGCAGAGCGGGAGAGGCTCTTCTTTAGTGCGGCCAATGCCCGTTTCTTTGACAGCGTGCGCCATGAAATTGAAGAGGGTAATAAAAGCGGTGCTGAAAAAGCCGTCTTGATTACTGCTCTGCTTTATGAGGCCTCGCGTAAGGCAAATACTTCAGGCTCTTTCACAGCCTACCATAGAGAGTTTAGTTCTCGTAAAAGGCTCACCTCGGCTCCACTGTTGCGTGTTCCGGTGTTAGTGGATGAACCTCTCAAGCGCGGTGAAATGTCGCTCTCTTCGGCGCAAGAGTTCTTGAAGGGCAAAAGTGGAGAAATTTGCTACCTAGATCCCCCCTCAGGTGTACAACAGTACGGCAACAACTACCATCTACTCAATACAATTACGGTGTGGGACAATTTTATCCCCCCTGATGAACGCGATAGTGCAGGGCGGTTACTTAATAAGGGGGGAATCCGTGACGATTGGCAAGAGACCTACAGCCCTTTCTGCTCCCTCAAAGAGGCCGATAAGGCTTTTGTTAACCTGTTTGGCCTGATTGATGCGCGCCACATAGTCATGACCTACCCGGCTAAAGGTATCCTCACAATTGAGCGTCTTTATGAATTGTTAGAGCCTCGCCACCGACCGGTAACAGTGGTTCCGATAGCTAAGCGGAATCAAGGGGGGCGGCAAAGCTATAAGAATCAAAATATTGAGTACCTCTTCATTACCGGGAAAAAAAGCACTTATACTCTCACCGTAGAACGGGGTTTGGATGTGCTAGCCCTCCTCGAACGACTCAACCGGTTGACTTCTGCCATTTTCTCACCCCCCGTAAAGCTAGCTGATTACCCTTTAATCGGGGGGGTAATCCTAGATGGCCTGCCTCCTGCCCAAATTCTCCTTAAAAAAGAGGTTGAGACACTACAAAGAGAGGTTGAATTGCTGGAAGAGAAGCGCTGCTTAGATATCGATGAGGGGCTGAAGGTCCTTGTACAGTCTGTTTTGACGACCAAGGGGAGTGAGCGAGGAATCTTAGAGCGGCGTCTTTATTCTCTCTTGCGCCGTCAGAGTGAAATAGATAGACTAGAAAAAGTGGAAGAACTTTTACGGCAAAAAGGGGCGAGTGCCCAACGGTTAAGGCTCTTTGTTAAGACTTTAAAGAGGGATAAAACTTGAGACGATTTAATCTGGTGATGGCTATACTCATCCTGCTCGGTGCCACTCTTTTTGCCAATCAGGAGACCTTCGAGAGTACCGCCCGTTTTCTCGATTTGAGAACATTGGCTATGGGAGGTGCCGGTGTAGCACTGGCCGACACTCCTGAGGCTCTCTATAAAAACCCGGCAACCCTCTACCATCACTCCTTGCCGATGTTCCACCTAGGGGTGCATCTCAGTGAAGATGTGGGACGCGAGGTGGTGGGTGATGACTTTGCCCCCTACGTTCAAAACCCCTCCAATGCCTTTGAAATACTCTTGTCTAACCGTTATATTGCGCTCTCGATTGCCCTCTCAAATATTCTAGAGGAGAGGAATTTAACGCCAGAGGCGCTCTATTTTATGGGTTATAACGAATCGCGAATCCAGCTTACCCTCTCTTATGGGTGGCCTATTATCTCATTAGGGTTTTTTGCTAGGGGAGGTAACCGGAGTGAACGGGAAGTTGAGTTACGCAAAGCACATGTTCTAACCGACTACTTCCGCGAGACTATGTTTGAGAGATACCGGGGAGGAACTTCCGATGCCCAACTCTTTTCAACCGGAGTGGGGGTGCTCTTAACCTACCAGTGGATCGCAATCGGGATTATGAGTGATTCCCTTTTTAGTTACGACGCCACTAGCAATGAATTAACCCTTGACCTTAGAGACCTCTACACCGGTCTCACGGTGGGTATAGCGTTCTCCTCGCCCATTTATAACCGCAATAATGAGTTAAACCGCATTGTCTTTAATCTTGCCTTTGATCTAACTAACCTCGGCGATAGTGCCGAGCGGTCAATTAATATCGGGATAGAGGGGAAAATCTTGTTCCTAAGCACTGTGTGGCTGGCCTTAAGGGGGGGGTATGTCGAGAAGAGGGAGAGCGACTCCCCCCTCTTCGCAATCGATGGGACGGGCACCATCACCTTTGGGTTGGGGAGCCAAATCGGCAGAGTTAATCTAGCTTTTGCCACTCTTTACTCCCTCAAAGAAGATAATTGGAGGCTACAAGCGGCTCTAAAATGGGCTCTGTAGTGCCTTGACAATCTCAGCTAAGATATCTATAGTCAGACCGTTATTATCT
>JBAYSE010000110.1:0-5640 GCA_041676265.1 Sphaerochaetaceae bacterium | reverse complement strand
TATCACGAGGCCAAAGGGGACGGAGAGAGAGGGATTCGAACCCTCGGAGCCCGGTTAGAGCCCACACCCCTTCCAAGGGTGCAGCTTCGACCACTCGGACATCTCTCCAAGCGCAACAGAGACGGAGGGAGGGGGATTCGAACCCTCGGTACCGTTACCAGTACAACGGATTTCAAATCCGTCTCCTTCGACCACTCGGACATCCCTCCAAACTTAGTAGGGACGGAGAGAGAGGGATTCGAACCCTCGGTACCGTAAACAGCACAACGGATTTCGAATCCGTCTCCTTCGACCACTCGGACATCTCTCCCAACAGACTCTCGCCTATGTAGCCAAGAGGATTCGAACCTCCGACCGCCAGATCCGCAATCTGGTGCTCTATCCAGCTGAGCTATGGCTACAAAATTATCAAATGTAAAAAATCAAAAAAAACGGAGAGGGGGGGATTCGAACCCCCGGTACCGTCACCAGTACAACTCCTTAGCAGGGAGCCCGATTCAACCGCTCTCGCACCTCTCCAAAGAGCTACCGACAGGTAGAACATTAACCTGACCGGGAAAAATAGTAGCGGAGAGAGAGGGATTCGAACCCCCGGAGACTCGCATCTCAACGGTTTTCAAGACCGCCTCCTTCAACCGCTCGGACATCTCTCCAATCAGAATACCAACTATAGCGATGGGCCTATCCTTTGTCAAGTAAAGGGGAAGGGGAAAAACTTGACATAAAAGGGGGACACCCCCATGATAATAAAGAGGCAAAAAATGGCAAAAGTACAGATGGAAAAGTTACAGGCATCAAGGATGGCTAAACGCGCTTTAACCTTGGTTTCAACCCTAATTGAGAAGTATGGCCCCCGGTTAAGTGGCAGTGATGCCTGTCTGAAAGTGGCACAGGAGTTAGAAGAGGAGTTAAGGGTACATTGCGACCGGACAGCGGTTGAATCGTTCACCCTGCACCCCGACGCCTTTTTGGGGTGGATTCGCCTAATGGTAATCTTCTACCCCATAGCGCTAGTGGCCTTTTGGCTGAGCCTTACACCGTTAGCCATCCTCCTCTCTGTGGGAGGAATTCTCATCATGACCTTCCAATTCTTCCTCTACAAAGAGCTCCTTGACCCCCTGTACCATAAAGTCGAAGGACGCAATGTTTATGGGGTGTTAGAGCCTCAAGGCGAGGTCAAAAAGACAGTGGTTTTTAGCGGTCATCACGACAGTGCCCGCGTTTTTAATTTCCTCTCTTACAAACCCCACCTCTATATGGTTAAAGTGGGTACCGGCTTGGGCGCCTACTTTGTTCTGGCTCTCCTGTCGATAGTGGCGCTAATCGTGCAGATAAGTCGGGGGCATTTTTTCCTTTTAGCGCTCCCTTCCCCCTTCTTTTTGGTCTGGGCGGTCATCTTAACTATTGCCCTGCCGTGGGTTTTACAACTCTGGAACTTTGCCTCTGACGAAGGGACCCCGGGGGCCGGCGATAACCTCATTGCCTCCGCTATGGGGGTGGAGTTAGCCGCCTACTTTAAACAGCGGGAGGCCCTAAAAAATACCCGCTTGGTTATTGCCAGTTTTGATGGGGAAGAGGCGGGCTTGCGGGGCTCACGGGCCTTCTTTCGGCGTCACCGGGACAACCGAGAGCTCTTAAGTGGCCAGGGGTGGAACTTCAATGTGGACTGCCCCTACAACGCAAAGGACCTTTTTTTCTTAACTAGCGATATAAACGGGAGCGTGAAACTCTCCCAAGAGATGGCTGCAGAGTGTGTAACGATTGCTAAGAGTATGGGCTTTGACGCCTTTTCGCAGCCGATAGCCTTCTTAACCGGAGCGACCGATGCCGCCGAAGCGGCTAAGGTTGGCTTTGAGGCGACCACTTTAATGGCCATGCCTTGGGGTAACACTAAACGCGCGGCGGCCTACCACACCCCCAATGACGTGCCCTCAGCGATTGAACCGCTAGCCGTCGAAGCCTCTCTGTCAATCGCTATCCGGTTTATTGAGAATTTGGATGCACAACAATAGAGGCGGAGCCACTGCTTAGGTTTGTCACGTAAGAGGTGAGAGCCTCAACCTCTTTTGAGGCAATCGTGAGGTTTATGGTGATCCTAGTGGCGAAATCGCTTGTGTAGAGACTCCCCTTCTCAGATAGGAACTTTTGAACCTGTTCAAAGATATCGTAATCGATAGTCAGAGTAAGGTTGGTTTTAGCGATTAACTCTTCAGTTTTAAGGACTTTGAGGACCTCTTTGGCTGCCTCCGAATAGGCTTTAACTAAGCCGCCGGTTCCCAGTAGGGTTCCTCCGAAATAGCGGACAACCATAATTAGCAAATTAGTGATGCCACTGCCTTTGAGGACTTCAAATACCGGTCTGCCGGCGGTGTTTCTGGGCTCTCGGTCATCGGAGAAACTAAACTGGGAGGCCTCTTTGCCTATTACGGCAGCATGTACAACATGGTTAGCCTGAGGATGTTTGACACGAGTTGCACTAACAAGGGCTTTAACGGCCTCACTGCTTTCCACCGGTTCGGCAATAGCAATAAAACGGGAGCGTTTGACCTCTATCTCAGCTGAGGCTGGAGCAATAGGAATGCGCATGAGCCAATTGTAGCACTAAACAGTCTCTATTTGGTAGCTTAACATCGCCTCGTCTTCAAAGATGAACCGGGCTGTGAACTCTTTGCCCTCCAGCGCTAGCGGGAACCAGTGCTCATCATCAGCCCACATTCGCTCGTAGGGCAACTCAGAGAGTTTACACCAGAAAGGACGCGCCTCTTCAGTTTCGCTAGGGGTCCCTGTATAGGCGTCGGCGAAGAAGACGTAGCCGCGCATACTAAAGCCGTCTCTAAACTGGAACTCTAGAGTCCCTTTGTAGTCAACATCGTGGACTGTGGCGGTGGTCTCTTCGTTAAACTCCCTGATAGCGGCTTCCCGAGCGGTCTCATGCTCTTCGATATGGCCACCGGGGGCACTCACTTTGCCCTTGCCAAAGCCGGTTTTCTTATCGATGAGGAGCACTTTATCATCTTCAAACAGGTAGAGCAAAACGGCCACCTCTTGCGGTTCCCAACTCTCCCAATCGATCTCCTTAACGTCACGGGGAATCTCAACGGCGGTTACTGCCTCCTCCTCCGGTTCTTCCGGTTCGGGGAAGAGCTCAGGATGTTCTTCACGCCAGCATTTATCACAGAGGTTGTCATCGTAATTGAGGACGGCCTTACCGGAGAGTTTAGCACCACAGCGGGGGCAAGAGAGGCGGAAAAGGAGAATCCTCCGCCTAAAGGGGATGGCCAAGACAATAGTCAATAGCAGGGCTGGAATGGCAAGCCAGTGGGGCCAGCCTTGAGCGAGGATGATGACAATGAAAATTTGCCATACCATAGCCATTACCGCTATTATTAAGGTGGCCATCCGTTTCTTATGGCTACGGGGGGCATGTTTTCTTTGAAAGAGATTTATCCCGAGGATAACTATTAAAAACCAAAGGTATTTTTCTGCGATTGTTTCGAGTATCATGTTGTTGACAGTAGCCTTTGGATGAGGAAAAATCAAGATGAGGAGAGGCAGATGTTAAAACCAAATGAGATAGCGGCCTATATAGACCATACCCTGTTGGCTCCCGATGCCGACGAGCAGCAGATTGACAAGCTGTGCGCCGAGGCCAAGAAGTACAAGTTCGCCGCCGTTTGCACTAACGGTATCTACACTAAACGCTGTAGTGAACTCCTGAAAGACTCACCGGTTAAAGTGTGTACCGTGGTAGGATTTCCTCTGGGAGCCAGTAAAAGTGAAGTGAAAGCCTACGAAGCGACCAAGGCTATTAAAGACGGAGCGCAAGAGATTGATATGGTCATCAATATCGGGTGGCTCAAAATGGAGCGATTCAACGATTTTCTCAACGATATTAAGATGGTGAAGGAGGCGTGTAAAAATATCCCCCTTAAAGTGATTATCGAAGCGTGTCTCCTCACCGATGCCGAGAAAGACAGGGCTTGTCGCATGGCGGTTAAAGCGGGAGCCAATTTTGTCAAAACCTCTACCGGATTCTCTAAGGGGGGCGCTACGGTTGAAGATGTTGCCCTGATGAGAAGCAGTGTAGGGCTGGAAATTGGTGTTAAAGCCTCCGGTGGGATTCGTACCTACGAGGATGCCATTGCCATGATTGAAAGTGGAGCTACCCGCCTAGGGACCAGTAGTGGAGTTGCGATTGTCAAGGGGGCCGCTACGAGGAGTGTCTAAAGCGAGCTTTTAGTGGTATCCTGACTATAAACATAACCGTAGGAGTCATCGATGGAACAACTGAATGTAGCCTCTGAATTTGTGCTCTCTTCAATAGGAGAGCCCCTGCCGGCGATTGCCATAATCTTGGGCTCAGGCCTAGGGGCCTTAGCCGACGAGTTGGAAGAGAAAATTATTCTTCCCTATAAAGAAATACCCAACTTTCCCCACTCTTCGGTTAAGGGGCATGCCGGGCGCTTAGTGGCAGGCTACCTTGAGGGGCGCCGCCTTTTAGTGATGCAGGGGCGTAGCCACTACTATGAGGGGTACTCTTTGCGACAAATCGCCTTCCCAGTCCAGATGATGGCCACTATGGGGATCAAAGAGCTACTGGTGACCAATGCTGCCGGTTGTGTTAACCCTGCCTGGAGTGCCGGAGACCTCATGTTAATCAACGACCACATCAAACTCATTGGCGATAGCCCCCTGAGAGGAGAGAACCTGGAATCTCTAGGGGAGCGCTTCTTTGATATGAGTCGTGCCTATCCGGTCGCTTTGCGCCAAATAGCGCGCCAAGCGGCCAATGAGTTAGATATCGAGCTTAGAGAGGGGGTCTACCAGTTCTTCGGAGGACCTAACTTTGAAACGCCCAGTGAGGTGCGCTTTGCCCGCCTCTGCGGCGCCGATGCGGTGGGAATGAGTACTGTTTCCGAGGTAATAGCGGCCAACCATGCCGGTATGCGAGTGATGGGAATCTCGTGTTTAACCAATATGGCCGCCGGCATTTTGGAGACCCCGCTAACTCATCAAGAAGTTTTAGAGACGGGCGAGCGGGTTAAACAGACGTTTAGTCAACTGGTGCGCTCTATAGTCCGTAAATGGGAAGTGGAGTAACGCAGTGAAAATCCTCTGTGTAGCTGACACTAAGGACCCATTGGTCTACTCTGAAAATATTGTAATGCGCTACGGAGATGTTGATTTAGTCCTATCCTGTGGAGACCTGCCCCTCTCCTACTATGAGTTTATAATCTCCTCCTTGAATAAACCCTTCTATTTTATCTTTGGGAACCACCATACAGAGGATTTAAACAAATATTTGAGACCCCCTTGGCAAAACGGGCTGGAGTTCCCTAAAGTGGGAGGCACTTTTTTAGACGGCAAGGTGGCTAGGGACGCCTCGACGGGGCTCCTTTTGGCGGGGCTGGGGGGATCAATGCGCTACAACCGAGGAGAACACCAGTTCACTAATTTCCAGATGTATTGGCGGATTTTTAAGGTCCTCCCCCGCCTCTTTTTTAATCGCCTCCGTTATGGGCGCTACCTCGATATCCTCCTCACCCATGCCCCTCCCCATAACCTAGGCGACCAAGAGGACCTTTGCCATACGGGATTTAAAGCTTTCCGCTGGTTTATGCGGCACTTTAAGCCGGCTTT
>JBAYSE010000109.1:0-5716 GCA_041676265.1 Sphaerochaetaceae bacterium | reverse complement strand
GGTAATTGGAAGGCACGCCTTAATACGCGGCTTTCGTTAAGGGGTGAGATATGAACAATTTCTTAGCGAATATGATTACCCCCCAATTTGGCTACTCTATAATTAGGGTAACGACACCTTTGTTGCTCCCGGCTTTAGGGGTGGCGATTTCTGAGTTATCGGGGGCGGCGAACATCGCCTTAGAGGGGATTATGCTTCTGGCGGCCTTTTTCGGGGTGGTATTGAGTGCTTACACCGGAAGTTTACTGTTAGCCTTTATTGGGGGCATTTTAGCCGGGGTATTGGTAGGGACTCTATTGGGGTTTTTCCACCTCCGTCTAAAGGCAAACATTATCCTGTCGGCAATCGCCCTCAACATGTTTGCCTCTGGGATAACGATTTTCCTCCTCTACCTTTTAACCGGAGATAAGGGGAACTCAAATTCACTGAAATCGTTGACCTTCCCCGAGATCCACATTCCCCTCCTTAAATCAATACCGGTAGTGGGAGAGATCTTAAGTGGCCATAACTTAATTACCTACCTCACAATTGTGGCCGTTTTGTTCTATTGGGTTTTGGTCTACAAGACACCACTGGGGTTAAGAATCAGGGCCACCGGACAAAACCCACACGCAGCTCAATCGGTGGGTATCAACGTCAACAGGATAAAACTTTATGCGCTAATGCTTTCCGGTCTATTTGGAGCCCTAGGAGGGCTCTACCTCTCCATGGGTTATGTTTCTTGGTTTTCAAGAGACATGACGGCCGGCAGGGGCTTTATTGCGATTGCTGCTTCAACCTTAGGCAACCTTACCCCCTTGGGGATTTTCCTCTCCTCTCTGCTGTTCGGGTTTGTCAATGCAATCTCAATATTTATCTCGTCCTTGAACATCCCGTCTGAAATTATTCAAAGTATCCCCTATGTAGTGACGGTTTTAGCGCTGACATTGTTCTCAATTAGGAAGAAAAAGGCAAAATTATAGAGTGGAGGCGTAGCATGAAGAAAATTATATTGGACTGTGATCCCGGCCATGATGATATGATTGCCATAATGTTAGCGTTGGCGGCCACTGACGAGGTTGAAGTTTTGGGAATCACGACCGTGGCGGGCAACCAAACTGGCGATAAAACTTTCCTTAACGGCCGAAGGGTCCTCACCATGATAGGGCGCCTAGATGTGCCTA
Source organism: Sphaerochaetaceae bacterium (assembly GCA_041676265.1). Classification (GTDB taxonomy): domain Bacteria; phylum Spirochaetota; class Spirochaetia; order Sphaerochaetales; family Sphaerochaetaceae; genus DUOJ01. Next base: position 4,553 of record JBAYSE010000109.1, on the reverse strand, counting down.
TAGCTCAAGGGGCGATGGTGCCGCTCACCCGAGTACTAAGAACGGCCGCATTTATCCATGGCGAGTCGGGGTTGGAAGGGGCCGAGCTTCCGGAGGCTAAGGGGCCAATACTAGCGGTCTCTGCGCACGATTTTATAGTAGATACTCTGCGTAAAAGTAGGGAGAAAATCACGATTGTGCCCACAGGTCCGCTAACGAACATCGCTATGGTTTTACGCTCTTCGCCCGATGTTTTGGAGAAAATTGAGAGGATCGTTTTAATTGGTGGCGCCATAAGGGACTCTAATGTCACCCCCGGCGCAGAATTTAACATCATAGTAGACCCTGAAGCGGCCCATATTGTCTTCAGTAGTGGTCTGCCAATTACCCAAGTTGGCCTAGATGTGACCAATAAAACACTTTTGACCTACGCAGATATTGAGGAGATAACGGCTCTAAATGGTCCTATCTCGGCCTATGTCGGCCCTCTCTTAAAATTCTTTGCCGATATGAACAAGAAAAACTTTAACATTAACGGGGCTCCTGTTCACGATGCCCTCGCTGTGGCCACCGCTATCTGGCCAGATGTTGTCAAAACGGAGTTTCTCAATGTTGTGATTGAAACCGAAGGGAAATATACCCTGGGACAAACGGTAACGGATGTCTACCGCATCACGGGAAGAGAGCCCAACGTAAACGTGGCTTACGAGGTTGATGTGAAAAGAATGCGGAAAATCATGATTGAGAGCATCAAAAAACTTGATGCTTTAAATAGCTAAAAAAGGGGGGGTATCCCCCCTTTTGAGCGATTTTTACTTAAAGAACGTCTCTCTTAACCACCGCTGTGACTCAACGGCATCTCCTTTCTCTTGGAGGTCTCTGATCTCTTGCATGACTGGGCCGGTTAGTTTGTTCTCTATCATCTGGAGGAAGCGGACACTTTCACGAATGGCCCCTTGTCCATCTTCGCGATAGGGGTACTGGTCCATACTGTACCAGCCGTCGTAGCCGGTCTCTTTAAGCCAGAAGAGGGTCTCTACGTAGAGGGGGAAGTGGACAGAGCCCACTATCATGTCATCATCCCAGCCACCGTAGTTGTCGTTGAAGTGCATATGAAAGAGCTTCTTCCCATAGGTTTGGAGGATTACCACCGCTTCAGCGACGTTTTCACCCCCCATGATAGCGTGGCCGGTGTCGATACAGACCCCTACGTTAGCGAGGCCGGTCTCTTTGGCCAGTAGGAGGGTATCGCTGGCCCTGGCCATAAAGGAGTAGTTACGGGGCTCTTTGGGTTTGTATTCCAGGGCAAACTTGATATCGGGAGCTGAGGCGGCAACCTCTTTAATATTTTCCATTAACCAGGCCCTTTCTTGGACGAGGTTAGACTGTAATATGTAGTCATACCCATCTTGGCCGGGCCAGATGTTGAGAGTTTTACAATTTAGTTTACGGGCCATCTCTACACACTCATAGGTGTATTCCAGTGCCATTTTACGGGTATCGGGGTTTTTGGCAGCGAGGGAGCCTTTGCCCCATTTCTGCTGACCGAAGTGGTCGGGTATGATGGAGACGCACTCGAGGTTATGCTTAGCCAACATCTCTCCCATTTGATCGGTGTTGGAAGGGTCTACATCCCAAGTGCCCACCAGTTCGATTCCTTTGACCCCTTCAATTTCTGCTGCTTGTTGAATGAGGGTCTCTTTAGGGGGAATCTCTTTGTAGCCTGAGGAGAGAAAGCGGTCACAGGTGTTCCCCAGATTTCCTAAAATTACCGAATATTTGTTCATCAGTAGGCCTCCTAGAAAGTATCATACAAGGGGGGGAAAAGGTTGTCAAATCTTATGACTTCAATTTGACTTATCAATAGTGGTGAGCTAAAATTCACTAATTGACTGTATAAGGAGGAAACAGTATGAAAAAAGTTCTTGCAATTCTTCTACTTGTGCTGGTAGCGCTTCCAGTCTTGTTTGCTGCAGGAAAAGCCGAGGCTAAAGACAACTATGAGATCGTGGTTGTCCCCAAAGATGCCTCAAACCCCTGGTTCGTCAGGATGAAAGTTGGGGTTGACGAATTCGCCAAAAATACCCGCCATACCGTTTATCAACGGGGGACGCCTGAGATTGATGCAACCCTTCAAGCCCAGTTGGTCCAAGATTTAATCGCCCAAGGAGTTGATGCTCTCTGTGTTGTTCCTGTCGACTTGGAGTCGATTGAGCCGGTCTTAGCGCAGGCACGCCAAGCCGGTATTGTCGTAATTACCCACGAGGGGGCCGATTTAGAGAACGTTGACTACGATATTGAAGCCTTTAGTAACGTCGGTTACGGTGCCTTTATAATGGACAACTTGGCGGAAGCTATGGGCGAAGAGGGCGTTTATACGACAATGGTCGCCTCTCTGACCAATGGTTCGCACAACGAGTGGGCAGATGCCGGCGTGGCGCATCAGAAGGCAACTTACCCCAAAATGCGACTGCTGGATGCTGAAAAGAGGGTTGAGAGTTTTGACAACGGAGATGTTGCCTACAACGTGGCGAAAGAACTTTTCAAGAAGTACCCCAACCTGAAAGGGATTATGGGAACTTCTTCTTACGACGCTCCGGGAGTTGCCCGGGCCATTGAAGAGTTGGGCTTAATCGATAAGGCCTTCACTTCAGGTACCGGTATGCCCCTGGACAATGCTGCCCTTTTAGAGAGTGGCATCGTTAAGTCGTTGACCCTTTGGGATCCTGCCCTGGCCGGTAAGGCGATGATTTCGCTGGCTATTAAGGTTCTCGACGGGGAGAAAATTGCAGGCTCTGTTGACTTAGGTGTGGAAGGCTACACCAACATGCTCTTTAAAGAGGGAAGCAGCACTGTCCTCGAAGGTGAGGGCTGGATAGTTATTAACAAAGATAACGTCTACGACTTCGGCTTCTAATCTCTACCATTTTGGCTTGCCCTGCCTAAGCGGGGCGAGCATTAGGAGCATGCAAACAAAGGGGGAGTTTAAATGGCGGAGAGTCTACTAAAAGCTGTGAACATCTACAAGTCATTCGTGGGTGTCGAAGCACTCAAAAATGTTACATTTGAGATAAAACCGGGGGAGATTCACTGCTTAGCCGGGGAGAACGGCAGTGGTAAGTCAACCCTCATAAAAATCATTAGCGGAGTCTATACTCCCGATGCCGGTTATATGGAGTTTGAGGGGCGGCGTTACCACAAGATCAGCCCCATTGATGCCATTAAGAATGGTATCCAAGTCATCTACCAAGATTTCTCTATTTTTCCTAACCTGACGGTGATGGAAAACTTGGCTTTTAATAGTGAGTTAGCCGACCGGCGCAAGATGGTGAGTCGCCGACGGATGCGACAAATTGCCGAAGAGGCAATTGCGAAGATCGATTTTCAGGTGGACCTCGATGCTATCGTGGGAGACCTTAGTGTGGCTGAAAAGCAGATGATTGCAATCTCTCGAGCCCTTTTGTTCAACACCAAGCTGATTATTATGGACGAGCCGACAACAGCACTGACTAAGCGGGAGGTCTCTAACCTCTTTAGGATTATTCTGCGTCTGCAAGAGCGGGGGATTGCTATCCTTTTTGTGAGCCACAAACTCAATGAAGTTTTTGAAATCTCACAAAACTTCACCATTTTACGCAGCGGAGAGCGGGTGGCCAGCGGTTCAACTAAAGAACTGGATGCTAAAAAGTTCACCTATTACATGACAGGGCGGGAGTTCCAAGAGTACCGCTTTGAGTGGCACGATAAGGGGGTGGCCCCCCTTTTCAGTGTCAACAATATTGGTATTAAGGAGGCCTTTAGCGACGTCTCATTCAGTGTCCATCCCGGCGAAATTGTGGGGGTAACCGGATTACTGGATTCGGGGCGCAGTGAGTTGGCCCTGGCCCTCTTTGGCATGCGCACGATTGAAGAGGGGCAAATCAAGGTGAAGGGTAAAGTGGTGAAGATAACCAGCCCTCGGCGAGCAATTCGCCATAAAATCGGCTATCTGCCCGAAGACCGTTTAAGTGAGGGGCTTTTCATGAGTCAAAGCATCGCCGACAATGTAATCATTTCAGAGATTGATCGGTTATCTAAAGTCCTTGGCATTGTTGATAGGTCAAAGAAGAGCTCTGAAATTAAGCACTGGGTTAAGGAGTTGGCTATCGCCACTCCCAATGTAACCAATGCTTGCCAGACTCTTTCGGGCGGGAATCAGCAGCGGGTGGTGTTGGCTAAGTGGCTGGCCTGTAACCTCGATATTCTGATTCTAAATGGACCCACCGTAGGGGTCGACATTGGCAGTAAACACGACATCCACAGGATTTTACAAAACTTAGCCGCCGAAGGAATGGGGCTCATCATCATCAGTGATGACCTGCCCGAGGTAGTCCAGAACTGTTCTAGGATTTTGGTCTTGAAAGGTGGGCGTATTGTTGCCGATATGCCTTCGAGTGAAAGTGATGAGAAGACAATTCTCTCTTATATGTTGTAGGGGTCTTGAGATGCGAGGAAGTTTTAGGAAATTAACACGACGTAACGAACCTTATATCTTTTTAGTATTGCTGGCTCTGGCCATTTTGATAGAGATCCGT
>JBAYSE010000108.1:0-5728 GCA_041676265.1 Sphaerochaetaceae bacterium | reverse complement strand
TTAAAGAGCATGGCTTAAGGTGGTCGGAAGATTCAACTAATACAGAAGAGGTCTATTTAAGAAATAAAATCCGCCACAGGCTAATTCCCGTCATTAAAGAAATTTTTCCCAACTACCTAGAGAGCGTGAGCCAAGGTGCCCGGCGAGCCCGTGAGGCTATGGAGCCCTTGAGGCCCCTTTTTGAAGAGGCTTTCCAAAGGAGTGTCAGTGCTCAAGCGGGGAGGGTGGTAATTGATTTAGAGCAGTTACAACAAATGCCCCGCATAGTAGCCGAACAGGTGATTTACAGAGGATGGGGACTCTTAACCGGAGGGGATGAAAGGCGTTTTCCTTATAAATTCATAGAGATGATTATTGCCCAAACGGAGAGCTCCTGGCCCCAGCAGTATGCGCTAAGGGTGAGTAACGGGAAGCTAAAGCGGGTCAAAGAGAAGCTCATCTGGACTCTCGAAGAGGGGCCGCTAGCCGTTAGCTACCTCTCATTGCTATATTCTAAAGAGACCCCTCTGGCAGGAGGGAGGACACTGGTTGTTGAGCATAAAGAAGGGGATCCTGATGGGGTGAGGCTCCACAGCTCAACCCTAAAAATGCCTCTGGTTGTGCGTTCATTTAAGTCTGGTGACGTAATTGAGCTAGCAGGTGGGTCAAAGAAAGTGGGGAGTCTTTTAGCCGAATGGAAAATCCCCGCCAATGAGCGGTGGATGGTCCCTGTCATGGAAGACCGTGTAGGGATTGTAGCCGTCATTGGGAAAGATTACGGGGGAAAGAACAGGGTCGCCCAGCGATGTCTCCTTCCTCCTCTTGTTAGAAATGACGCGCCATTATATAGTGTTGTGGGAACAAAAGGATGAATTAAAGTGAGTAAAGAAGAAGATAAGCACAGAGAAAGTTCTCAAGAAGAGAATCGAGAGCCAAAGAAAGATGCGCGAGACTATTGGAGTGGCCGCGAGTCTCAGCAGAACCAACAGAGTAAAGGTGAAAAACCCAAAGGACCGAAGTTTGATTTCAGCGGAAAGAACCGGGTAGCCTTGGGCTTTTTTATCTTCCTCATTATTACTTTTGCTTTTATGTTGTTTAGCGAGAACCGCAACTTAGGGACCAGAGATGTCCCCTACAGTTCTTTTCTGAGTTATGTGGAGGCGAATCAAGTTAGTGCCGTAGAGATCCAAGATAAAGACACTATAACTTTTGCCCTCAAAAACAACATGACGGCCAATACCCGTATCCCCTATGACGATATGAATTTAATGGAGACCCTTAAGGAACACAACGTACAGGTTACCGGTACGGTGAAAGGGGTCTCTTTACTCCAAGTTATCCTTCAATTGTTACCTTGGGTAATTTTTATCGGTTTTACGGTAATGCTTTGGCGCCAAACCCGGGGAGGGGTCGGTGGCAATGTAATGGCGTTTAGTAAGAGCCGTGCCAAAGAATATATGGAGAGCGATGTTAAGATAACCTTTGATGACGTTGCCGGACAAAAAGAGGCTAAGTACGAATTAGAGGAAGTTGTCGAGTTTCTAAAACGACCTGCGAGATTTCAAGAAATTGGAGCTAAAATTCCTAAAGGGGTCCTCTTAGTTGGCCCTCCGGGGACAGGTAAGACCTTGTTAGCCAAAGCAGTAGCCGGCGAGGCTAAAGTAACTTTCTTCCATATGTCGGGTTCTGATTTCGTTGAGATGTTTGTTGGAGTGGGAGCTTCAAGGGTCCGCGACCTTTTTGAACAAGGGCGTAAAAACTCCCCCTGTATCCTCTTCATTGATGAACTTGATGCCGTCGGTAGAACGCGCGGTGCCGGTCTAGGTGGCGGCCATGATGAGCGTGAACAGACCCTTAACCAACTCTTAGTAGAGATGGATGGATTTGACACTACCACGGGGGTAATTGTCATTGCAGCAACTAACCGCCCTGATGTCCTTGACCCCGCCCTCCTCAGGCCAGGCCGTTTTGACCGTCAAGTCGTGGTCGATATGCCTGATGTTGCCGAACGCGAAGCCATCCTCCAGATACACTGCAAGAAGATAAAAAAAGCCAACGATATCGATCTGAATAAGATTGCCAGAGCTACTCCGGGCACCAGTGGTGCCGATTTGGCCAACCTCGTTAATGAGGCAGCCCTTTTTGCCGCCCGTGAAGGGCGAAACAAGGTTACGATGGAAGATTTTGAGAAGGGACGCGATAAAATCCTACTAGGGGTCGCCAAGCACTCCAAAATCTTGACTTTGGAAGAGAAAAAGGCAACAGCCTACCATGAGGCGGGTCACGCCCTTCTGCACTACCACCTAAAGAATTTAGACCCCCTCCACAAAGTAACGATTATCCCCCACGGAAGGGCTTTAGGTCTCACTATATCGTTGCCGGAGAAAGATGCCTACACTAAGAATAAAAGTTCTCTGTTGGATTGGATAAAGGTGACTATGGGGGGGTATGTCGCCGAAGAACTGGTCTATGGAGAGACGACTACCGGAACCAGCAATGACATTAAGCAAGCGACAGAAATTGCCCGCAGAATGGTGACGGAGTGGGGTATGAGTGGTTTAGGCTTTGTCGGTTACGGCAAAGAAGATGAACCCCTTTTCTTGGGAAGAGAGATTACCCAACACAAAGAGTTCTCTGATGATACCGCCCGGAAAATTGATGCTGAGGTGGTTAAGATTCTCGATGAAGCGATGAGTGAAACACGTGAAATCTTAACTAAGAACCGTCAACAACTCAATGTTTTAGCAGAGGCTTTAGTAGAGAAAGAGACCCTCGATGATGCCGAAATCAGAGAGTTGTTAGGGTTCGAACCTATTGAAAACAGTACTAAGTTTATTTAATTGAGAGATTTAAATGGCTAAAGATTCACGCTTAATTCGCAATTTCTGTATAATTGCCCACATTGATCATGGCAAGTCGACTTTGGCTGATCGTTTTATCGACAAGGCCAAACTTGTACAGAGTCGTGGTCCCCTAAAACAACAGATGCTCGATAATATGGACATTGAGAGAGAGCGTGGTATTACTATTAAAAGCCAGGCTGTGACGATTCCCTACGTCGGCCTCGATGGTCAAGAATATAGTCTGAATTTGGTTGACACGCCGGGGCACGTGGACTTTTCCTATGAAGTTTCCAGGGCTATTAACTCCTGTGAAGGGGCTCTGCTTCTAATTGATGCTTCTCAAGGGGTAGAAGCACAAACTATGGCCAATATGTATATGGCGATGGAGTTTAATTTAGAGATAATTCCGGTCATTAACAAAATTGACCTGCCGAGTGCCGATATAGAGGCCTGTCTACACCAAATAGAGCACGACTTAGGGTTGGACCCCGCAATGACGGCTTTGGTATCGGCTAAAACCGGCGAAGGGGTCGACGCTCTATTTGAAGCTATCGTTAAATACATCCCCCACCCTAAAGGGGAGGTCGAAGCCCCTCTGCGTGCCCTCATCTTCGATAGCCATTACGACGCCTATCGAGGGGTCATTGTCCACTTTAGGGTCTTTGACGGCGAGATTAGTAATGGACAAGAGATTACCTTTTTCTCTACCGGTATAAACCACACCGTCGAGGAGGTGGGCATTTTTAAGATGGGACTGTCCAAGAGTAGCAAACTGAGTGCCGGCGAGGTGGGCTACCTCGTAGCCGGAATAAAGACTATTAGTGACATTCGTGTGGGAGACACCATTACTTCAACCGATAACCCCTGTAAGCACCCCCTACCAGGGTTTAAGGAGGTTAAACCGGTTGTTTTTTCCTCAATTTATCCGGTAGACAGCAATGATTATGAACAACTGCAAGATGCTCTTGACCGACTAAAGCTCAACGATGCCTCCCTGATTTATGAAAAAGACTCCTCAGCAGCTTTAGGTTTTGGTTTTCGCTGTGGCTTTTTAGGGATGCTCCACCTCGAAGTTGTCCAAGAGAGGATTGAGCGGGAGTTTGATCTCTCTATCATTTTCACAAGTCCGTCGGTGCGCTACAAAGTCCACCTTAAGGATGGGAAAACCCTCCAAATCGACAACCCTCTGGCCTATCCCGATGTGATGCAGGTCGATTACGCCGAAGAGCCTTATATAAGGGCTGAAATCATCACGCCGGCAACCTACGTCGGCAATATAATTAACCTCTGTATTGAAAAGCGGGGTAACCAGGTAGCGCTAAACTACCTTGATGAGAAGAGGGTCGAATTGGTCTATGAGATGCCACTAGCCGAAGTCCTCTTTGAGTTTTACGACCGCCTTAAATCGGTCTCTCGAGGTTATGCCAGTTTCGATTACCATGTCATTGGCTATAGGGCAACAAATTTAGTCCACCTCGATATCCTAGTCAATGGTGAGCCGGTAGATGCTTTGAGCCAGTTGGTCTTTAAAGAGAATGCTGCCGGCCGTGCTCGTCAAGTATGCCAACGCCTCAAAGATGAAATACCTCGTCAGATGTTCAAAATTGCCCTCCAAGGAGCAATCGGCGGCACTATTGTGGCTCGTGAGACTATTAGTGCCTATCGTAAAGATGTTACTGCCAAGTGTTATGGTGGGGATATTAGCCGCAAAAGGAAGCTCCTAGAGAAGCAAAAAGAGGGGAAGAAGAGGATGAAGATGGTCGGTAATGTTGAGATTCCGCAGCAGGCATTCCTTGCCGTCCTTAAAACAACCGATCCAAAGAATTGAGAGTTTAGGTGTTTGTAAACGTTTACAATCTTTCTTGACTTATCACTGAACTCATGTAAAAATTAATAAAACAAGGAGAGATGATTGTGAGTGAAGTAGTGCTGTCAATGAAAGGCATTGATAAGCGTTTTGCTGGCGTTCACGCCTTAAAAGGGGTCGATTTTGACCTTTATTATGGGGAAATCCATGCCCTAGTTGGTGAAAATGGGGCCGGTAAATCGACTCTTATGAAGGCTCTGACCGGTATTTTTCCCAAAGACTCCGGAGAGATAAATTACCTCGGAAAGCTTTTTAACCCCCAAGGGCCAAAAGAGGCTCTGGATGCCGGTATCGCTATAGTCCACCAAGAGTTAAACATGATGGAGCACCTTACTGTTGCCCAAAACCTCTTTATCGGCAGGGAGTCTACGAAGCACAACAAATGGATTTTAGACGAAAAAGCACAAAACAGGCGGGCTTTAGAACTCTTTGCCAAACTCAATATGAATATTGAACCTACCGAACTGGTCCGTAATTTGACTGTTGGTAAGCAGCAGATGGTTGAGATAGCCAAAGCAGTTAGCCACAATTTGAAAGTTTTGGTTCTCGATGAACCTACGGCGGCCCTGACAGACCGTGAGATTGAGGACCTTTTTGCCATCATGCGAGACTTAGCCGCCCAAGGGGTTGGAATGATCTACATCTCCCACCGTTTGGATGAAATCGGGGTAATTACCGACCGGGTTACCGTCTTGCGTGATGGAGAGTATGTGGGGACTAAAGCAACCAAAGACCTCTCCAAAGAAGAGATGATTAACATGATGGTCGGGAGGGTTATCTATGAGAAGCCCAAAGAGAAGAGCACTGTAGACGAAGATGCTCCGGTGGTCCTCAAGGTCGAGAATCTAAATGCGGGAAGGTTGGTGCAAAACGTCTCTTTTGAGCTACGTAAAGGGGAGATTTTAGGGTTTGCCGGATTAATGGGGGCGGGCAGAACAGAGACTATGCGGGCCCTCTACGGGGCCGATAAATCTTCCGGCGACGTCTGGGTAAATGGGCGAAAAGTGAATATCAATGAACCGCTTGACGCAGTAAAGGT
>JBAYSE010000107.1:0-5748 GCA_041676265.1 Sphaerochaetaceae bacterium | reverse complement strand
TGCAAAAATATCGTCACTGCAGCCACCAATACTAAGATAATACTGATAGTTGATGCCATTGCCGGCCTTTTGGCAATTTCGCTGGTATACATATTGTAAGCCATGGTTGGCAGTACCCTGTAACGCCCGCCAATGATTTGGGGAGTCCCAAAATTGGCTAATGAAAGCATGAAGGCCAATAGAGCACCTGAAGTAACCGATGGAGTCACGAGAGGTATCGTCACCTTGAAGAAGCGCTTTAATGGAGTTGCTCCCATATTGCTGGCAGCCTCTTCCAACGAACGGTCAATTGTCTGCAACCCATTGACCGTCAGTAAAAAGACGAATGGGTAGTACTGTAGTGCATAGACCAAGATAATCCCGAAAGCTCCATAGATAGGGGGAAGAGTTATCCCAATTTTGGCAAAAGCGGTGGTTATAAACCCGTTTCTCCCTAACATCACTATCCAAGCGTAGGCGCCTAAAAATGGAGGGGTAAGGAGGGCGAGCGTCGCTAAACTATTGAGTAGTGGAGTTCCTAATATTTTGTAACGGCTGGTAAAGAAGGCTAAAGGGACTCCCAAAATGATAGCTCCCAATGTCCCGCCCAGTGAAACCACTAAGCTGTTCAGAAGTGATTTTAAATAGTAGGGAGTGGTGAAAAAAGTGATATAGTTCCCCAAACCAAACTTCTCAGTCTCCAGACTGATAAAACTCTGCATTAAAATGTTGAAGAGGGGATAAAGGACCAAGAAGAAGATAATCAAGAAACCGATGAGTGTAATAAGGTTCCAAAATCCGTCTCGACGTAGCCAGTTTTTCATACGCTACACCCCCTTGGTTTGGCGTAAACGCACACCGGTAGCTTTATCGAAGAAGAGGAGCCGCTTCTTCTCAACGTAGAATTCAACAACCCCACCCTCTTCAATAATCTCTTCCGGGTCAGCCACTTCACTATGGACGGTGAGAATTAAATCGTCACCAACTTGAATTCGGTAAATCACTCCGGAACCCACAAAGAGGGCTTTACTCACTTTACCGACGAAGTAAACTGAGTCTTCTCGCTTCTGTTCTCCCCCTGCCCAGATTTCGGCATCTGTAGGTCTGAAACAGACTTTGCACTCTTCGGCTTTTATCCCCCATGGAAGGGTCGATGAGAGCTCTTTAACACTCTTACTGGAGCGTAGAGCCTCTTCTCCCCCTAGTTTGTTCATACTGCCCACAAAGGAGGAGACAAATTCGTTTACCGGGTCCCGGTAGATTTCCCAGGGAGTGCCTACTTGTTGCACTACCCCTAAATCCATAACTGCTATCCGGTCGGAGATTACCAGCGCTTCTTCTTGGTCATGGGTGACATAGATGGCAGTAGTACCCAGTCTCCGCTGAATATCTAAGATCTCTTCACGCATATTCAGGCGTAACTTTGCATCTAAGTTGGAGAGAGGCTCGTCCATTAAAAGGAGACGAGGAGCGATGACTAAAGCCCGTGCCAAGCCGACTCGCTGTTGTTGTCCGCCGGAAAGCTTGTCGGGGGTTCGTTTCTCATAACCCGACATCTGTACCATCTCCAGTACCTCTCCAACCCGCTCGTTGATCGCATGCTTAGGAATTTTACGGTTTTCTAGTCCAAAGGCAACGTTTTTCTCAACAGTCATATGGGGAAAGACTGCGTAGTTTTGGAAGACCATTCCAATATCGCGCAGATGGGGAGGTACATGGTCAATAAGCTCCCCAGCCACTTTGATGTGGCCATTGTTTTGCCGATAGAAACCGGCAATAATCCTTAATAATGTTGTTTTTCCGCATCCACTTGGCCCCAGCAAGGTGAAAAACTCACCCTCTTTGATAGTAAGATTTACATCTTGCAGTGCCTTAACGCCAGGAAATTCTTTACTTAGATTATCTATCTCTACATACATACAGCCTTACTCCATAACGGTGTGAACCACACAACCTGAAAGATTGTGTGGCCCACAGATTTTTGTTTAACTTTATAGTCCGAGTTTCATCATCAGCTCGGTGTAGACTCCTAGGTAACGGTCACGATTGTTAGCAGACCAGGCGAAGTCGTAGTCGACAGTGTTAATTGTCGAAAGTGGCGGTAAACCTTCAGGGCTCTTAGCACCGGTGTGAACCGGACGGCGCCCCATACTCTCTACGAGGAAGTTTTGAACAGGTGTTGAAGTTGCCCAGTCTAGGAAAATTTCGGCATTTTTGCTGTTTGGGGCGCCTTTAATTTTGGCAATCCCATCAGGAGCAGCCACAACTCCGTCTGCCGGATAGACAATCTTAACTGGGGCTCCCCCTTCGACATAGCGTTGGGCATTATCTTCAAGGGTAATCGCCACTGCAAACTCCCCATCGGCAACAACTCTGGGAACTGCCCCTGAGCTGGCACTAATTTCAACTACTTTGAGGAAGTTTTCGATGTGCTGCCACCCTTTTTCCTCTCCATAAATTGTAAGGACATTGGCCAATTGCATGTAGGCTGAACCTGAAGCGATTGGGTTAGCCATCACCAACCCTTTTCTAACTTTGGCCAGATCTACCCAAGTTTGCGGAATCTCCGAAGGCGAAAGCAGGTCGGTGTTAACTATAAAGACCATTACAATAGCTGTATAAGGAAGCCAGTTGGTACCAACTTTGAAAACATCATCAATTTTATCCCAATCTTTGGGCTTGTACATCTCTAACAAATCGGAGTTTTGCTCGAGTGGCTCTCCACCAATACTCCAGATGACATCCCCTTGAGGACGATCTTTTTCAGCCCTTACACGACTAATAATCTCACCCGAGCCCATTCGGATGATTTCAAGTTTAATGTCGGGATGATCTCTCTCCCACATCCCTGCCATAGCCTCAATAATACTCTCTTCGTGAGCAGTGTAAGCAACAACTTTGTTCTCTTCTTTTGCTCCGGCAGCGTACAATACAGATGCCCCAAGCAGAAAAACTAGTAGTATTGCTAACAACACAACACCTCTTTTTTTCATGAGGACCCCCTTTAGTAATTTGATAACTAATACTAACATTGCTGCCGGTACGGCGCAACAATATAAGACAGAGGGGAACGATAGATTAAACTGGAAGTAAATAGGCTAGCCTACTTCCTAAAAATAAAAAGATATTCATGGGCTAGTAACAAAAAGTTGTATTTAACACTATTGGTCTTCCAATATCCGGTGGCTTTACAGTTGTGTTGTTCCTTTATGATTATCTCTTTGGTGGTAAACCCGGCGTTTTCAAATACTTGCATTACTTGGAAACCTAACGGTTTTACATGCCCCTTTTGGCGTGTGTCTCCCATTAAGATAGCGCAAAACTTACCGTTTTTTAGTACTCTGAAGCATTCTTTAGCCACTTTATCCATCTCTGTCAAATATTGAGGGATTTTGAGATGAGATAGATCTTTTGTGTTGTCTTCACTGTATTTAATGATGTCGGCATAGGGGGGATGGGTGCATATCAAATCAATACTTTCGTCTTCAATATTACTAAGGTGGCGGGCATCGCCCTCTGCTATGGTTACCGCACCACTATCATCCCACTCAAAGTCGCATTTCTCACGGCATCTAACTAGGGCGGAACTATTGACATCTAAACCTATAACATCTCTTTTAAGGAGCTTGGCTTCAACAAGAGTAGTCCCCCCGCCCACGAATTGGTCGAGTATAAGGTCGCCCTCATTCGAGTACCTAAGGATAATATTGCGGGGTATATATGGCGACCAATTCCCCCTATATTTAGCATCGTGGGTAGCCCAATTACCCCTTTGGGGAAAGCTCCACACAGTATTCATTTCGAGCTCAAAATCTTCTGGCTCCCATTTTTTCATTTTTTTATCACTCATATTTATTTTAGTATCTTCTTCAAAATTCCATTTTCCAAGTCGTCTATATTGTACAGATGTTCCATTACATCAAACGTCTCTTCCAGATTGCGCCGAGCACTTTTCCAGCCCTTGTATCCGTCTGTTATCCAAACAAAAGTAAACCCGTCTATCCCTCGAGCTTCAACGGCAAGATTTTTATAACTCCTAGCTGTCTCATTTAATTTTGAGCCTCCTCCAGAATAAAAATTTGTTTCAATACCGTACACCATTGAATCAGTTTTTACCACAAAATCGAGCCTTTTGTCAGTTTTACCCTTGTTCGACATAAGGGATAAATCTACATCCCACTGCCTCTCAATATTGCTAAAAGAAAATTCTTTAAAGTAATTCACCTCTCTTTTTAACCCTATCTTTTGCAGATGTCTCTCAACGAGATTTTCCATCAACTTCCCACCGCGGTTCTTCCTACCATTTGAATCGAGTCCCGTTTCTACACCGGTAACATAATCAACCAGATTGTGGATAATATGCTTCTCCATCAAATTAAACAGACCGGTTTTTCGCATGAATACTAAATACTGCTGTGGAGAATGGTTCATCTTTTTGAAGGAGTAGACGAAGGCTCCCTCATCATCCATGGCCTTGATTTCAGTCGCTCTGACAGCTAAAAGAATAGGGATACACCTTAGCGTTTCAGGGTATTTTTTAACCAAGGAGAGAAATTGCTCTTCTATATTTTTTGAGCTTATTAGGGAGTTTAAAATGTTTAACTCCACCTTGATATCATCGACGTTTGCATGGATTTTTTCAAAATCTACGTAGTACTTATAATCCGCAATACTCTCTTTAAACCTAGATAGCCATAAATTAAAATCTCTAGCCATAATCCCTCCTTATAACAGGACTAAAAATTAGTGATTAGTAGCTCACTAATTTTTCCCCTCCCCGAAACCTTGCTATTAATCATCCGCGATGCTTCAATCCTCTTTATTTTGTAGTCTGCGTACAATTCGTCAAAAAAGTTATCTTCCGGGTTCACATTTTTAGGGTCTGAGTTACTAAGTGCCACTTTTGCTCCTTTTAAATTAAGCTCACTTAAATACTCGGCTAATTCTTTTTGTGCTTGATCATCAAAGCCCTGTTCAGTATAGGAGGTGAAAGTTGAAGTAGAATTTAATGGACGATAGGGAGGATCGAAATAGACAAAAGTCTTTGCGTCTATAAAATCTTTAGACTCACGATAATCGGCACAAACTATTGCCATCCCCTTAAGAGCATTTGAAATATTCCTCAAATTTGTAGAGTCACAAATGGTCGGGTTCTTGTAAGCTCCCATAGGGACGTTGAACAACCCTTTGCTATTGACCCTATATAATCCGTTAAAACATGTTTTATTTAAGAAAATAAACAAGGCGGCACTTTCAAGATCCAATTCAGAAGACATTAATTGATTATAACGATCCCTTTTTGAATAGTAATAAACTTTTCGGTTTTCTTTATCTAAAGGTAAGAACTCTTTTTCGTATTTCTCTAATAGTTCAATTAAGCTCTCACCATTATCCCTAATAGAAAGATAAGCATTAATTAACTCGGCATTGATGTCACTTATGAAAACTGCCTCCAGTTCGTAAGAGGAGAGGATATCAAACAGAACTGCGCCTCCACCTACGAAAGGTTCAGCATACTTTGTAATATCTTCACCTATTCTAGGAGGATAAACTGCTCTTAAAGCAGACAATAGTTGACCCTTCCCTCCCGCCCATTTAACAAAGGGTTTTAAATAACCATTGATTATTGGGGAATTTCTAACAATATCATTAGCAGAATTATACTTCATCAAACAGACCCTCTAAACAAACTATTACTGCGTCACACCATTATGTTCCAAAATAAAGACAATAGCAATTGTCGCTATAAATTTAAGAGCGTTGTTTAAG
>JBAYSE010000106.1:0-5761 GCA_041676265.1 Sphaerochaetaceae bacterium | reverse complement strand
AATTACCAGCCCTTGTCCCGCATCGGCAAACATTAGGCCAAACATTGCTAAGTAGGCGACAGCCACAAAGGGCGTAGGATTAATAGTCCCATACTCAACTGTGTCGTAGTTGTCCACTAAGCGCTGGAAGGGGCGTAATAAAGAGCTCTCTTGCACAGCCGTAGGAATCTCTTCACGGGGCATATTTTTGGCATCAATCCACTCAATGACACATTTGTTGTCACTAGCCCGATTGATAGCCTCAGCAACTCTGGCGGTCTCTTTGGCAGGGACCCAACCCGAAAAGATGGAGGTGTTACGAGTGTGACTGAAATTGGAAGCGATGCGTCCGACCAGTTCATGCAGGCGCAAATTAGCCCACAGCTTCTCTAATTTTTCTTGTTCTTTTTGGATGCGCGCTTCAACTTCTCCTCTTATCTGGGCATTAAAGTCTTCAAGGCGTTCAAGTTTGGCCTTAAGGTGTGATTCAAAGAACTCTAGCGCCTGTTGTTGTAATTCCCCTTCGGGGTTTTCAGTCCACTGCAGTGCATCCAAAGCTCTGTTAACCTGTGCTCTATCGCGACGAAGGGTAAGCAGTGATAAATTCTCACCTGGGCTGTTCTCTAAGAGTTCATAGGCGTTCGCCTCTAAGTTCCGCTTTATCGTCTCCAAATTTGCCGCTGTTTTACCGATGTGGATATCTATGTAATTGAGCTCCCTCCCCTTTACATAGCGCCACATCTCTTCAACCCTGATTTTCTCTTGGCTGATCTGTTTTTGCCGCTCTCGAATGCCAGATAAGTCGGCGATTATCCGGTCAACAACCCGCCTCGCCTCTTCTAGGGAGATGCTCTCCATACTTTTAGGATCGAGACTCTCGCTGGAAGGGACCCTTAAGCGCCCCTGGGAAAAGAGGGTTTCAATGCGCTGACGTAACTCACTGTACTCTTGAGGGTCTTCCCCGCCGGTAGTGTCACTCAAGTGGGAAGCCTCTTGGGGAGCTAGCCGTTTGACTTCAATAAAATCGACTATTCCTAGCCTGAGTAACTCCTGTTTAACCCTATCGGTGGTTTCATCGAGCACGACAGCTGTCATCAATTTCATAGGTACCGTAAAAACATTCATAGAGTATACTCCTCAATCGCCTCGGCTTCCCATCCGTAGTTAACTCCATTGATTATTGTTCTAACCATAGAGTTTTGACGCTCCTCTAGGAAAAAATAGGCAAGAATTGTCCCTATCGTAAAGGGGTTCCCCCTCAACATCTTCCGATATTCCTCCCGCCTTATCTTAAAGAGGTAGCTCTCGACTAAGAGCGTTAACTGCTCACTGGAGGTCTCTTTTGAAGCCATCAGCTCTTTGGCTAATTCAGGGAACCGCGAGCGCACCAGTTTCAAAGGAGAGCGGTTTTCAACCGGCTGGTTTAAATATTCGGTAAATTCCCGACTCTTGGTAATAGTTCCACCGGCTAACATCAGCGTTTTCAGATGTGCAGCTTCTAAAGAGTAAATCCAGCCAAACCGCACTAAGTTGATAATATTCTTAAGGTCAGCCTCCCGCTCTAATACGTGCTCTAAAAGGGAACGGTCCTCTTTACTAAGGTTTTTAACCTCCCCCTTGAGGAGGTTAAACCATTGGCGATCCAGAGCTGTCTCGATGTCAAATAGTCCCGTTTGTAGGACTTGCGCATGGCTGAAACCTGCGAGGGCTTCTCTATAGGGGGTATCTTTAAGGGCCTCGAGAATGTCATCAAAACTCTCACTGTTGACTATCTTCGACCAAGAGATATCGGCAACTATTTTTCCTTGGAAGAGATACCCATAACGATAGTCAATATTTTGTCCTTTGACGCGGTTGCTGAACCATAGACGGATAATCCCTTTTAGGTTTTCAACTTCTAGTTTACGGGTCAGAGCTTCTACCGTAGAGGCCTCACGCTCTTTAAGGTAACCGGTCACCTCTTGGTGGAGGGTAATGTTACGGGCAAAGAGCCAAGCCTCCAAGCGTTCAATGTCGCCACTCTGGTTGTAGAGTTCTATGAGGGGTTCATAATGGGTCTCTTTAAGTGCATAGAGCGCTTCACTAAGAGATTTACTGCGACTCAAATTATCGAGCTGCTGGGGAGTTAACATGCTGGTTATGCGACTTTTAAGTTTAGCGTTTATAAAAGCGTACCGGCTCAAAGCACTTATGCTCACTGCCCACGCCCCCCTAGCTTGGTGGTACTGAGGAGCACCACCATTTTTTTGGCTATTTTTGCGGCACACTGCTCTATATCAAGCCCCTCTTTATTATTAAGGAGAGTCTCTTGGGTCTCTTTAAGGCGTTGTTCTGAGGCTTGTTGAGCCTCTGTAATAGTTGCATCCCGCTGGGCAATTGCTTTATCGTGCGCTGCTTGCAAGGCTTTATCACTTGCGACGCGCGCCTGATTAACTAATTCTCTGCCCTTCTCTTTAGCCTCTTCAACTATTATTTCAGCCTCTTTTTCAACCGAGAAAATTTTATTAATCAGTTCACTACGCATGCTTAACATAATATCTTTTATCACTAATCAAATCAAGCAAGGCTAAGGGGCAACTATCTCCTCTTGACTCCCCCTTTGAGGTAAGATGGCGTCAATGTAGGGTCTTAAAATGGAATTCAGTCGCGACAGATTCACATACCTAGGTTGATCCTCTTGGGACAACCTCTTCAGGGCTGAGCTTTCAAAGCGATCGGTCGTGAATTTTTCAATTATTGAGTCCTTGGTTGCTTCTAAATCCCCATGATAAGAGGCCACAATTCCCCTTGAGGGGTAGTACTCGTTCCAGAAAGTCTCTTCATCCATCTCATCCACTATGGAGATATTGTAGTGACCTTCTGCATCCAGAAGGGGATTTTCAATTACATTGCCCATCATACGGTCAAAGTTTTCAAACTCGAGTTGTTGTGCAAAGTCTTGTGCAACGAAGGTCTCTAAAACAAAGACTAGAGGGTGTGTCTCTACTTCGGGGTCGACAGTGAAGCGGATATCGACAGGGGGATCCTCTTCACTACTCTTTGGGAGATAGAGACTAAACTGGTACTCCCCTTTGGTTATCCCGTCAACAAAGAAGAACCCGCTCTCATCGGTAAAGATGTAGAGGCTCTCATCAGGAACAAGGGTCTCCACCCCCTCTTCATCATACTCCACTTTGTAAATGTCGGTAGCATAGCGTGAGTAGGCCCCATCGGCGGTACGTAAAAGGGTTCCTACAATTGAGTGGGTCATTTCACTACTGATCCTAATGGCATAGCCTTGGCGAGGTCGTGGTAAAAAGTCGTAGATAAAGGAGGCGCCACTGCTCATAATCGACTCTCCAATTCCGTAAATTACCACGTTGTTTTCAACATTACTGTTTATGCCACTAAAGAGACCTGTACCAAAAAGCTTTGGTAAAGGTTCTGGAGCAGTACTCATGGTTTTGGTTACCGCTATATCGCTCCCTTTGAGGGCCCCTTCCGGTTTGACCAGTAAGAAGTTCTCGCCAATTGAACGCGACATCCCGAAAAGGCCGCCCGCAAAGGCAAATGAGGTGTTGAAGCTGAGGCTGGTATTGAACCGCCTGAAACTATCGGCGTATTGTTGCCTGATGGTTAAGCCGTAAGCGGAGGCACTGTGGTTGTAAGAGAGACTCGCCTGGTGGTCCAAAGGATTGTCAAATTTGAAGCTACCGAGAGAGAAGTTGAGATTGTTTTTGGGTGAGCTCAATATTCTCCAAGAGAGGTTAGCTTGCGGCCAGCTCTCAAAGTCACTTGAGGCCGAGACGTTTAACGCCGGCGAGAATGAGTAGCTGGCGCCAATCTGTCCTTTAACAGTGGGTTTACTCTCTCCGACACTTTGGGAGATGGTAATAGAGCCACTTATGGGGAGTTTGGGAATAATAGGGAGGCCCAGATTGACTGAAGTGCGCCAACCGATAGCTGATTCTCCGACTTTCCATTGCAAAGCTCCACTCAATGCGTAACGGAGGTATTTCGTAATACGCCCCGCATAGGAGAGGCTGAAATCGAGATTGTCGGTACTTAAAGTGCCCACAGTCCCCGCCGAAACGATATCGACACGTTCGTTATAAGCAGTGTTGCGGTAGGCTAAAGTGAAGTCAAAAGAGCTAAATGGAGAGTCTTCTTCACCGGTAATGCGGTAGCCTAACTGACCAAAATAGCCAAAACCGTAGTACTCGCTGTAACTTAAACCGCCTAACAAATCGAAAGAACCGAAGGTAGTGGCGAAGATCATGTTCAGTCCTAAAGAAAGGGCTGAAGGGCTGGCTCTAAAGTTGTACGAGCCACTGATAGAATCGGTTAAACCGTAGTGCTGTTCAGCCCTGAAGGTAGTTTTAGTGTAGTCAAGTTTGGGCATGGAGAGGCTGAGAGTGTAAAGGGTATCGCCTTTGCCTAAAAGACGTGAGTCGTAACCTAGGGAAAACTCATAAACCTTCTTTAAGTTTTCATCTGAAAGGGGGGTCATCTCTATTCTCACTGCATTCGCCCCTTGGGTGAAGGTGAAGTCTTTGAGGTTGTAGAGTCCCGCTTGTAATTGCCGCCGGTAAACATTTTTATCGTTAATGAAGACCTCAACCAAAGAGGGTTCTTCCAACTCTACCATGTATTGAAGTTGGTGCTCCTTGGCTTTCACATCACCATAGCTGAAGCGCTTCTCGAGGGCTATCCCAATTGTATCGCTGGAAAAACCTAAATAGTCATTTACGTTACCGAAGGTTAGGCGTAAGCTTTTTGATTTAAAATCGTAAAAGCCCTGTATTCCATAGAAGGTAAAATAGTCGTTAAAGTCTGTTGACCATTTTTCGGGAAGATACTCTCTATAAGCTAGAGTGGGGTGAAAACTATAGGAGAAGTCAAAGGCGAGGTTAAAGAGGGAGATTGAGTTATGCGATTGCAGGGAAAAGAGCGATGTGGGAGAGATCTTCCACCCGTTATACTCTGATAAAGAGAGCAACGAGTAGAGTGAAAAATTCCCATACCAAGAGAATTTTGCAGGTTTCAAAAATTGGCTACCACTCATACTATAAGAGCCGTACCTTAAAAGGCGCCCTGGGTTCAGCGAAAGATTTCGTATCGGCATCATCTCCGTGGTAAAGGTGAGGTGAAGCTCAAATTCCCAGTCGTCAAACCAAGCCTGCACGCCTTTTGCATTGATCTCCTCAATTGGAATAGCTTCCCCGACGCCTGCAAAGAACTCCTCGCGGTACTCCTCTACTAGAAGAGGAAGTATTATTTTTTTAAGTTCAGAGGTATTGACATAGATGTCCTCTTCTTCAAAGGTGATACTAATATCTCCCGAATACTCCTCATTAACTAAGAGTGGTACATAGTAAGTACCATCATATAAGAGGGAGTAATCTTCATCACCGGCTACAAAGAAGTCGGCCCATTCGTCCCAATCATCATCAAACTCTTCAAAGGAAGGCTCCTCTTCGGTAACTACCGGCTCTTCTTCAGCCGTGACGACTTCAGGGAGGGGCTCTACTTTTTCAATGGGAGGCTCTTCAACTACGGGTAGTGGTTCAGCTATCTCTTCAACCGGAGTGACTTCAAGGGGTGGCTCCACTCTCTCAATTAGAGGCTCTTCAACTGCGGTAACTACAGGGGGAGGGTCAACTGTTTCAATGGGTTGCTCTTCTGCCACGGGAGTCCGGCAGAAAGAGAGCACCAATAGGAGAGAGATGGCACCAATGAGAGCAATTACCAAAGCGGTAACTACTTTAACTCTACTTGTTGCCATTGGAGCACCAATCCCCTT
>JBAYSE010000105.1:0-5898 GCA_041676265.1 Sphaerochaetaceae bacterium | reverse complement strand
CCCCCTCAAGGTCCTGTGGCTTAGCCTTCCCCTCAATACTCTCGCTAGCCAACCGCTTAAATTCAGCACTGATGTCTTTTAAGCTTCTACGGTTGGCAAATTTAACAACCGGGACTAAGAGCCCTTTGGGGGTGTCAACAGCACAGCCAAGGTGAATCTCTTTATAGGTTTTAATCTCTTCACCTAGGAAGTGGGCGTTCATGAAGGGGAACTGTTCTATAGTTTTAGTTACCGCATAAAGGAGTATGTCGTTGATTGTAATCTTGTTTAAACCCAGTTTTTCATCACTGGCTTTAAAGCGGGCGCGCAGGCGTTGCAACGCCGCAGCATCGGCGTAGGCGTTAATAGTAAACTGGGCAGTACTAGAGAGCGACTGGTGCATGCGGTTAGCGGTAATCTTGCGAATTCCGCGCACTGCCGTCGTCGTAAACTCTTCTTGGAAATCACTCTCGGTAGTTGCAGATAACAGATCATTTGCGAGAATCCTCCCACCGATACCGCTCCCCCACTGGGGCGCTTGCAGAGTGCCGGCTGCGAGGGCTTCTTTAGCTAAAGGACTCAAGGGGGCTTTGCCCTCAGATGCTTTGAGTACGTCGCGCTCAATGATTCTCCCCTTAGGGCCACTGGGGGCAACGTTGGTAAGGGCAACTCCCCTCTCATTAGCCAAATTCTTGGCACGGGGGGAAGCCCCTTGGGCACTTGTAGCAGTCACTACAGGGGCACTCACTGCCTCTTTAGCAACCACTTGCTCTTCTTCTTTAATTTCAACCTTCTCGGCGACCAGCTGGTCTGGCTTAGAAACCTTTTCTCCCTGCTCCCCCACGCTCATAATAGGGTACATAACAGGTACTTCGTCCCCTTCGCCATACCACAGTTTTAAAACTGTCCCTTCGGCCGTCGACTCAACTTCTATCGTTGATTTATCAGTTTCGGCTTCACAGATAATATCGCCGACGTTGACACTGTCGCCCTCTTTCACTTTCCACTCGAGGATAATACATGCTTCAACTGTATTTCCCTGCTTAGGCATTAATACTTCACTAGCCATACTGACTCCTTACTTAAACCACCACGACTTCTATGTCCATGGCCGTAATCTCTTCAATTGCCGATTGAGGTAGACCGCTATCGGTGATTAACACATCAATCGTACTTAAGGGGATAATTTTGACAAACCCCTGTTTTCCATATTTAGTTGAATCGGCCACCAAAACCCGCTTGGTAGCTTGGTTACACATTTTACGCACTATTTCAGCATTTTCAGTGAGATGAGTTGTTAAACCGTGCTCTTTGGTGAATCCGTCGGTACCGGTAAAGGTGTAGGCAACGTGAAAGTTATCTAGTTGACTCAAAGCGGCCGGACCGACGGTAGCCTCAGCGGAAGCTCTGAACTCGCCACCCACTATTGTCAGTGAGATATTGCCATTTACGCGGGCATAGGGGATTAGTAGACTGCTGTTGGTGACTATGTGAAGGTCCCTTTTACCTAAAAGGTAACGCCCTATCAGGGCGCTGGTGGTGCCGTTGGTTATCATGATGTGCTGTCCGTCACTTATAAGAGCCGCTGCAGCTTTGGCTATGGCCTCTTTCTGTTCACGGTTGCTCGACTGTTTTTCCAACATTAGAGGGTGGTAAGCCGGCATGGCTGCTCCCCGGGTACGTAAGATAATACCTTTGGATTCAAGGGCCCTTAAATCGCTCCGAATTGTGACTGAAGAGACCCCCAACTCATCTGAAAGGGCTGTGACCGAAATCTCCCCCCCACTTTGTAGCAGGTTAACAATCTGTTGCTCTCTGGCCGATAATCCAATCATCAATAGTCCTTTTCTAAAACTTTCGTTTCTCTTTCGATAGTATTACTATTTACTTATTTAATCAAGATAGAATCTCAAAATAGGTGCATAATAGGGTCTATTTTTGCGTTAATACTTTTAACTGTTATGTTCTCTACGTAATTGTTTGAAACAACTTTTAAATGTATAGTACTCTCAGAAGGAGGGTAAAAGTTTATGTTAAAACCAAATGGCAAACAGGTGGTGAACATCTTAGGCGAGAGTGAGGCTCAACTTCTCGAATTTGTTAGCAAAAAGAGGCATTTTAAACCAATTATTAAGCTCTTACAGGAAACTATAGTTGGGTCCAAGGATTTCCCGCAAATCACCGACTCAGCCCTCAAACACTTCCTTTACTCCGCGGTCTTCACTAATCGGCGCCAAATAACCGAATTTATCAAAGCTTACTCCTCCACCCTCTCTCCTGAGGCTCTTGAAGCGCTTAAATTACTCCATAATGAGCCTATGGAGTGGGTAATCTTCCGTGTTGAAAAGAACCATGGGAAGGGTAACTTTAGGGTTTTTGACCACTTGGCAGGCGGTTTTCAACTGAGCGTGCCCCAAGGATCTTTTCGCGAGAAACTAGCCACAAATATGGAGAGACTCTTCGCCTCTCTCATCTTTAGTATAGACAATGAGTGGTATAGTTTCACTCTCCCCCAACTTTTACCCAATCTCGAATTCCATGAAATATTGCAATTTTTTGAGATTGTCGACTCTGACAGTATTTCAGGAGGTGACATAACAACTTTTGTTAAAAACAATTACCTTCAATTTTTTCTGTTCTACTCTATGTATCCTAGCTGGGAAAAAGTTGACTCGGGAGGAGCTACACACTTTTTTTGGGGAGAGTTTTTAGTTGAACAATTCGAGGCGGACCTCCTTTTAGGCGAATGGGTAGAGAAAGAAACTGTCTATGGCTATAACCAGTTTTTTTATAGTGGCATAAGTGATAAAGAGATAAAATCATTCGACTTAAGTCCCCAATTTTATGAAACTAATAAATTGACAGAAAAAGAGTTTTGGGACCATTCTACCCACCATGGCATTATCATTTACTGGGACGAGATTACAGAAAGGGGGTACTTCAGAGCCCACTCACCAAGTGGTTTGGCACTTGTGCAACTGGTACTAGATGCCTCTTTTGAGCTTATAGACTTCTCACTACAGTGGGGGTTTCCCGATAGACTATTCGCTTGGATCTCTTTTTATGGAACTTCTATGGCCCCATGGTCTTTTATTATAGACGAGCCAGAGCCATTCTTTCGTGATATTAATGAAATAGATCATACCTATACCAATGTAGATTACGAAACCGCAGTAAAATACATGGATGATATCGCGGCAGCCTATTATGTAGACAAGGTTGTTGACTGGAAAGTGTGGGCCCACAAACATGCCCTCCAGTTAGATTTAGCCGAGAGACTCTATAAAGATTTTTTGATATTTAACAGAGAAGAGTACCCCACTACCCCTATTGCTGAGAGTGAGCAGGCGCATCGGATAAATTATCCTTTACCATCTGTTGAGACAATGCTCCTATTCAAACGGCGTTTAGATAGCGGGGAATCTTTCTTTCTGATAAATGAAAACCCTGAAGTCATCTCCATCTTTAATACCTATACTAACAATCGTCATGCAGTCCCTCTTGACCACGCAGGGTTGGATATCTTTTTTGCTCAACTCTTTGAAGATAAGTTTGGTGAGCGCGAAGGGGTCTTTCTAATTAACGCCCTATTCTACATACTGGCCACTTCCCCCGACACTTCCCATAGTGTCAGAGGATTGGCCTTAGAGCTGATTCACCTCTACGGTCACATCTTCTTAAAAACAATGGCGCTAGAGGCACAAGAATTTATCACAATCTTCAGCCGGTTTGTCATCACTGAGCTTTGTCCATCCGCACTCCTAGAGGTGATCAACAAGCGCCCCTCGTTTAGCGAAGTGGCTGGAGGGGACTTTAGGGTAAAACCCTCTGTCTTTTTCAGAAAATTTATAGAGTTGCCAGACTAAAGATACTAACTGAAGAACACCCCTTTAAGGGCTTCCCGGTTCAGCTGCTCATTCAGCTCCTCACTCTCGTAAATTTGCTCTAGGCGCTCTTTATAAGCCTCTGCAATCTTGTAGCGCACCAACTTCATAGTAGAGTTAACCAGTCCATCGGCTTCACTGAAAGCCTTGGGAATCAAGGCAAAGCGCGAGGGTATCCACTGGGAAGGGATGCTCTCTTTGGCAAACTCCTCATAGGAGCGTAGTGTAGCCTCAAGGCTCTTAAGGAGCTCTTTCTCATCTTTAAGCCCCTCCCTCTCTATTATCGATTTTATTAAATCCTCGTGGAGAGTCACAAGGGCAACGGTAATCGGCTTGTGGTCGTTGTAGACTACAAGTTGGTTGATGATATCAACGTTGTTGATTATCACCTCTTCTACTTCTTCAGGAGAGTACTTCTCGCCATCTTTAGCTATTAAGAGGGCTTTGGCTCGGCCGGTAACTACTAAAAAGCCATCTTCGTCAAAGTAACCGAGATCGCCTGTCCAGAGCCACGTCTCGCCGTTTTCTTCTCTAAGGACCTCTTTAGTTGCCTCGGGGTTGTTGAAGTAGCCTTTCATGACGTTCTCCCCTTTAATGACAATCTCACCGCGCTGGCCAACGACCGCTTCAGTTGTGTCGTCGACCATAATCTTACAAGTAACCGAGGGGGCAACGACCCCACTGGTGCCAAACTTATATTTCTTAGGGGAGTTTGAGCTAATAATCGGAGCAGCTTCAGTTAAGCCATAGCCTTGGTAAACCGGCACTCCTATGGCGCCGAAGAAGTGCTGTTGGCGTGCCTCTAGGAGCGCTCCGCCCCCTACACAGAAGTCTATACGGTTACCAAAGACTTCCCGTAGTTTAGGGAAGACTAGCAGAGCGGCTATTTTGTAAGGGATAAAGGTTTTTAAGTGCACTGCCCATGAGGGTTTGTTGTAACCATCACCGTTACGCTTAATACCGGCATTGAGTCCCCTATTGAAAATCCCATCAATAAACGGACCTTTCTGTTTAATCCCACTAACCATCTTCTTCATGAAATTACCACTTATAGAGGGGACAGTTAATAAAAAGGTGGGGTTTACTTCTGTTAAGTTTTTAGGGAAGTTCCTCACGATTGCCGCATTAGAGCCTCTTGCATCAACAAAATGGAGGGTAATACCTTTTAGTAGAGCAGTGTAGATGGCGACTGTGTGGGCAAAGGAGTGGTCTACCGGTAGAACTACCAGAGTCTCTAACTCAGCATCGGGTAACTCAAAGAGGGCCACAGCATCGTGGCTGTTGGACCAGTAGTTGAGATGGGTTAACATAATTCCTTTGGGGTTACCGGTAGTTCCCGAGGTGTAGCAGATGTTGATGACATCATGCTCATCGATTTTAGCAACGCTCTTTTTAACTAGAGAGGGGGGAAGTTGCTCCCCTTCCGCTATTATTTTGGACCAGATTACATAGTCTTGACCCTCTATCCAGTTAAACTGAGTGCTGTTTCTTTCAAGACGCTCATCGGCCTCATCAAGGTAGATTAGGAGAGGTTTCTCTTCTAGTGTCTCTAAAGCCTTACAGATGTTATCTAAAGTATTACTGGAAGCGATAATTCCTTTGGCTTCACTGTGTTTTAGGCGAAAGGCAATCTCTTCACTAGTGAGCTTAATGGAGAGGGGTACTGAAACCATCCTAGCCTTAAGAAGCCCCATTTCAGCCACAATCCACTCTGTACGTCCCTCTGCTAAAAGACCAAAATTAGAGGCACTCTTGATTTTCTTGTCCAATAAAAAAGCAGCAAAAAAGTCAGAGAGTTTATCTACTTCTGAGAAGGTTGTCCCTTCCCACCCCCCTGCCTTTTTCATAGAAGCGTAAGAACGTGATGGGTAGCGACTACTAGCTTCTTCTAACATCCTTATAATGGTTCGCATACTTCTCTCCTATTTGTAACATTGCTGAGCAAATACTAACACGTTAATAGGAATTGTCAAAATAAAAAGAGGGGATTGGGGTGCTATGGTCTGTGGGAATTATAAATTGTTTGGGCATTACT
>JBAYSE010000104.1:0-5916 GCA_041676265.1 Sphaerochaetaceae bacterium | reverse complement strand
TAGTGACCGCTTCGGTCCATTCCAAAGCAGCCCTTTCACGATCGGTGTAAAATGGGGCTTCACGCCAAGCGTTTAGGGCGTAAAGACGCTGTTCAGTTTCACCTCGACTACGGGCATCCTTGGTGTGCATGTCTATACAGTAGGCACACCCGTTTATTTGTGAAGAGCGCATTTTGACCAGCTCTAAGAGGGAGTGCTCCAAACCTGTCGAGTAGATATACTTTTCGAGGTTTATCAGGACAGCTGCAGCCTCGGGGCTCACCTCGGAATAATTAATCCTAACAGGAATATCTCTATATTTACCCATAATTATACCTCCTGGTACGATGGTAAGTTAAATTTTGTAGAGAAGGGGTAGTGACTAAACTCCACCTTCTTATGCACTGAAGAGTCATGGCTTAAAACCATGGCTGCTTCCCTAATTTTGGCATTTTCTGGTAAAATTTCGGCTACGGGAAGGGCAATATGGGGGTAGAGGTAGAGAGTGGGGTCTACTACTTCCCCATCGTAAACAATTAAGTCGATATCGATTGTACGGGGAGCATTTTTATCCTCCTCCCTGACCCTGCCTAATTGGGCCTCAATGGGGCTTAAGAGGTTCGCTTTTAACTCTTCCCTGGTAAACATTGTCGTGCCCACCACAGCTGCATTTAAGAAGTCAGGCCCCTGTGAGCCAACGGCTTCCGAGAGCCACACTGAAGAGCTCTCTATTAGAGTTAGACTCCCCTTAAGTAGCTGAAGTGCTTTGGGTAAGTTTTTCTCCCCCTCAATATTGCTCCCTAATAAGAGGCACACTGTATGTAAGCGTTCGGTTTTACGCCGCTCAATTTCAACACCAACCGAGCGGGAGAAGCGCACAGCCCCCGGTTTTTCAACGCGCATGGTGACCTTTTCGACCCTCTCCTCTTCTAAACAGAGACGTGCTAGGTCGTTAGCCAGAGCCTCTACTGTAAATTTTTTAGCTTTTTCGGTGTATGCTATCAGTTTCTTAGCGATACTGCGGTAGTTTATCCCCTCATCTAAGGTATCGCTGGAGACGCTTTTTGAGATATCTCCGTAGAGGATCACATTTATTAAGATTTCTTGTTCTTTCTCCCGTTCCCAAGGGTTAACGCCAATAATTGCCCTTACCGCAAGGTCTTTAATAAACACTTTATCCATAGTACCCCCTAGGTTAGATGGCGGCCACCGTCGAGGTGGATTATCTCGCCCGTGATATAAGCGGGACCGTTGAGTAAGAAGAGGAGGGTGGCGTTAACCTCCTCTAAAGTCCCCCAGCGCCCGGCCGGCACATTGCCTAACTTCCCTTTTCGCTTCCCTTCGGGTGGCAAAATGGCACCGAGGGCCATGGCATTAACCCTGATTTGCGGTGCTAGGGCTTCAGCTAAAAGTTGAGTCAAGGTGTAAAGTGCCCCCTTACTTACCGAATAGGCTAAGTTGTTTTTATCGGGTCGTAGAGAACGCCAGTCGAGCATATTAATAATTGAGCCCGTTTCACAGTGGTGGGCAAAAGCACGACTCAAGAGATACGGGGCAGTTAAGTTGATAGCCAAAGTATTATGCCAGCGCTCGGCATTAGTTGCTTGCCAGTCGAGGTTTTCAAATATAGAGGCGTTGTTAATCAGGGCTTTTAGAGACCCTTCCTGTAAAACCGAGGGGATGATTCGCTCAACTTCCTCTCCCTTAGAGAGGTCGGCCTTAATTAAAAGGGCTTTTCTGCCCATTTTCTCAATGGCCTCTTTTAAAGAGAGGGCTTCGCGCTCAGAGTTGAGGTAGTGCAAAGCCACGTCACTGCCTGAGGAGGCAACAGCTAAAGCTAATGAGCGACCAATTCGCCGGCCGGCGCCGGTTATTAAGACAAAGTCAGCGGTTCTCATAACGGTTTAAGCCACTAGAGGAGAAGAATTCCGCCCTAAGGGCGCTCTCTTTCTCATAGATGCCCCTCCACACGGTGGTACGGGTTAGTGCATTTGCCTCACGCACCCCTCGCATCTCCATACACATATGATGTGCTTCTATGTAAACAGCGATGCCTTCTGGATGGACCAGCTCTTCCAGTAAATTGGCAATCTCTTGCCCGATTCTCTCTTGAACGGCAAACCGTTTAGAGAAGAGGCGCACTATTCTGGTTAGTTTAGAGATCCCGATAATATCTTCATTGGCAATATAGCCTACATAAATTTTCCCATAAAAGGGCAGAACGTGGTGTTCGCATAGCGCATGGAACGGGATTGGTCCCTGTATTATTTGACTGATTGTGCAGTTAGAAGTGGTATGACACTCGCTCTCAAAAGTCTTGGCAATATTGTCATCACCATCGTAACCCTCAGTAGAGTCAAAGAGGGCTTTTATAAAACGTTTAGGGGTCTCTTGCGTAGCGGGTGTATCTAAATCCATCCCAAAGGCGCCGAAGATCTCAGCAACATAAGATTCAAACTTAGCAAATTGTTCATCCGTGATAACTCGAGGGCTTAGTTTCATAGCTGAACTAATATCTAAGGAGTCCGACTCGTTGTGTTTTTCCATAGTGACTACCTCACCCTAATCATATTCTAATATGAACGTATCATTAAATGTTCATATATCTAAAGGTAAGTAGTTTGATGTGACTCGTCAATGAGAGATAGGCAGATGAAGCCCTTTCTCATAATTTGTACAAATTTTCTCTTTTGGTAATATTTTAAGATATTTTACAAATTTATCCTCTGCTAGCATTACGAATTATTAAAAAGTTCACTATTTTTCAAAAATATTAACCCTACCGCGATACTGAGGCTTCTTTCATAATTGAGTAAAAAGGGATCATGGAGGAATTATGAAAAAGGTATTATTAATTTTAGTTGCCTTGAGCATGCTTTTCGTAATGAGCTGTGGGCAAAACAAGGCAGTGGTATCGACACAAGATGCCTCAGGGGTTGACCACTCAGATCAACTTTACATCGAAGTTTCTGCTTTAGGAAACTTGGCCTATTTTTATGACCACAAAGTCGGTATGAAGATAGTAGGCGAGGAACTAGGGGTAAGAACAGAGTATGTTGGGCCTGCCGAGTATGATATGAATGCCATGGTTAGTGCATTTGAGCAAGCTATTGCCAAAAAACCTAATGGTATTGTAGTGGTTGGCTTTGAGTCAGTTCTCGAGCCCATAATTGACAAGGCTATTGATGAAGGGATTCCCGTAGTGACCGTTGATGCCGACCTGCCGGCCTCTAAGAGGTTAGCTTTCGTTGGTACCGGAAACTTCGGTGCCGGTCAAACCGGTGGTTATAAAATGGCTGAGTTAATTGGTGGTAAAGGTAAAGTTGCCATTATGACAAAGCCGGGACAGTCCAACTTAGAAGAGCGGGTTGCCGGTTACAGAGCAGCCTTCGCCGAATTCCCGAACATCGAGATGGTGCAAATTGCAGATACCGAGAGTGACTCCGTAATTGCAGCCCAAGCTGCTTCTGCCCTCATCCAGAAGTTCCCCGACTTGGCAGGCATTGCCTGTGTAGAAGCTGCCGGTGGTTCTGGTGCGGCGACTGCTGTCAGAGAAGCTGGTAAGTCCGGCAAAATCAAGATTATCTCAATGGATAGAGACAATGAAGTCTTAGAAGGGATTGCCGATGGTATTATTTCGGCAACCGTTGCTCAACAAACCGCTTTGATGCCCTACTATGCGACCCAAATTCTCTACAATTTAAACAACAGTAACGTTGCTATTACCAGTGACAACGCCGCTGCCGGTGTTTTAGGTATCCCATCTATGGTTGATACCGGAGCTGTGATCGTTGACGCAAGTAACTACAAATATTTTATGAGATAGGGCTTGAGTTGAGAGAAGGCTTTAATTGAAACCAGTTAAGGCCTTCACTCTTTTTTTTCAAACGAGGACTATAAAATGGTAGAAAAAGTATTGCTTGAAGCCAGAGGTGTAACAAAAACCTTCCCGGGGGTAAAAGCCCTCGATGAGGTTGATTTCCGTCTTAGAGAAGGCGAAGTTCATGCCATTGTTGGCGAAAATGGAGCTGGTAAAAGCACCTTGATGCTTACCCTGGGAGGGGTGTATCGCCCGGATGCAGGCACTATTTTTATGGAAGGAGAGGAACTTACCTGTCTGTCTCCGCACGAGGCTAATTTGAAAGGGATCAGTATTGTATTCCAGGAATTAAGCTTGATCCCGAGCTTAAGTATTGCTGAAAATATTTTTGCAAACCGTCAGCCACTGAAAAGGTTAAATTTCATCGATAAGAAAAAGATGTATGCAGAGACTACGAATATGTTGGGGTTGTTTGATTTAGAGTGTTTAGACCCGGCTACCCCTGTTAATGCATTGTCAATTGCTAATCAGCAGATTGTTGAAATTTTAAAGGCGATTTCTGTAAATCCAAAGGTATTAATCCTTGATGAACCAACGTCATCTTTAACCGAACCGGAAATAAAGCAGCTGTTTCAAAATATTAGGAAACTCAAAGAAAGAGGGTATTCATTTATCTATATTTCTCACCATTTAGTTGAAATATTCGATATAGCCGATAGGGTCACAGTCTTACGCGATGGGAAACATGTGTGTGAAACTATGGTGAGAGATATTGATGAAGACTACCTGATTACCAATATGGTTGGTAGAACTATTACCAATATGTACGGCAAACGGCACGAGGACGCTAGAATAGGGCAAGAAGTATTCTCTGTTAAAAATTTTACTGCTAGAAAACATGGCATTAGGCGCAATTTTGAAGAGATTTCTTTTAGCCTCTATGCCGGAGAAATTGTGGGAATGGCAGGCTTAGTAGGCGCCGGTCGAACAGAGACCGCCAGAGCTATAATGGGGGTAGACCCTAAAGAAAGCGGAGAGGTTTTTTTAAGCGGGAAAAAGATTACTATCCGTACTCCCAAAGATGCTATTAAACGGGGTATTGGGTATCTGAGTGAAGACCGGAAATCTCAGGGTTTAATCACCGGTTTTACTGTCAGAGATAATATTGTCTCAAATCATCTAGAAGATTTTGCGACCGCCTATGGGATCATAAATGATCGTTCGATTCATCAATTTGCACTAAAAACTAAAGAAAACTTTAGGATTGCGACCCCTTCTGTTTATCAGATAGTAAAAAACTTGAGTGGCGGGAATCAGCAAAAGGTTCTACTGGGAATGTGGTTTGGCATTAATCCAAAGGTGCTGATAGTAGACGAGCCCACGCGAGGCGTAGATGTTGGGGTAAAAAGTGATATTTATCAACAATTGAGGGCTTTGGCTGCGCAGGGAGTAGCTATTCTAGTCATCTCCTCTGATTTGCCGGAAATTTTAGGTATTAGTGATCGTATCCTTGTAATGCAAAACGGAAGGATAGTGGGAGAAGTGCCGGCCAAAGAGGCCTCAGAAGAGATAGTTATTTCATTGGCAGCCAAGGCTGTAAACGGAGGGGTGTGTGATTAATTGGTTAAAGAATTTGGTAAAACAGCGGGAGTTTGTGATAACCTTAATTGTCGTTGCACTATTCATCATGATGACTTTTGCATCTCCCTATTTTTTGACAAACGCCAACTTATTGGCCGTGATGTTGGGGTTATCGTTGGAGGCAATTATTGCTGTTGCAATGGTTCACCTAATGGTTACAGGTGGCTTTGACATGTCGGTCGGCTCTATAGTCGCCTTTACAGGGGCTACTACGGCTCTGATACTAAGGGCAGGGGTCCCAGTTGTATTGGCAGTTATTTTAGGGCTAATTTTAGGGGCGGCTATAGGGCTTTTTAATGGTCTCATAGTGGCTAAAATCGGGATTAATCCCTTTGTAACGACCCTCTCAAGCTTAAGTCTTTACAGAGGACTGACACTAATAGTTACCAGGGGACAGAATGTAACGGGCCTACCGGCGGCTTTTAAAGCCATTGGACAGGCTAAATTTGCGGGCATACAAACCCCGATAATCATTA
>JBAYSE010000103.1:0-6000 GCA_041676265.1 Sphaerochaetaceae bacterium | reverse complement strand
CTCAACTTTGACCATTTCTTTGGTCAAAGTATGTTAGATGTAGCCTACTTTAGTGCTATTCTTATCTTCTTCAGGTAGCCAATTGTCTTTGAATGTCTGATGACACATTTGTGAGCTAAATCGACTAATAACGAAAATACCAGCAGAATAAGGGGTTAAAACAGCATTAACTTCTTACATATAATGTCAGATGTTATTAGTTTTTGTTAAATCTAAAGCTTTCTAATTTTCTAGAATTGTTCTAAATACATAAAAACATCGAACATCTGACATTTCATAACTCCTTTTGTAGTAATAATTTATTAGTTGACGCAGCAATTTTACCTAGTTATACTTTAATTGTGACTGAGAGTTAAACAAGTTTTGACTCGGAGGAATTGATGGTCAAAGTTAAGAAGTTCTACATAACACTTCTCTTGATAATAACCTGCTTGCTACTGGTAACAGTAGCCTTACCGGCGAGGGTTGTTGCGAGTAAAACTTTAACCATCTATGGGTATATCCCCAGTAAGACTGAATTGATTTTAAAAGAGGATGGAGAGTTCCTCTTCACTTCTAATTCGCTTAGTGCTGTGTTGGATTATGAAGAGTATGGCGACATGACTCTCCTTTCAGTTATGGCGCTTTAAAGCCTTACCTTATATAAGAGACTTTCCATTCTCGAGCCTTTACCTCAGGTAAGGGCTTTTTTGCGTAGCCTAAGGCCACGGCAAATATGGGTTTATACCCCTCGGGTAGGGCGAACTTTTCTAAAAGTTCTTCAGCGCTGGCGTGCTTGAAGGCTTGGACAAAAGAGCCTATATAGCAAGAGCCAATACCGAGGGCGGTGGCCGCTATAGTCATATTTTGGCAAGCATTGGCACAATCGGCCAACGAATAGGTTGAGCCATCTGAAGAGGCAAAAACCACTGTAGGGGCATTGTGAAAGGGGTTAAAATCTTTCTGTTGACTTCTCTCCTGTAGAGACGGGATGCCGGAGTCGTAAAGCACACCGGCCACCGCTAAAGAGATTGTCCTGATAAAAAGAGGGTCCTGAACTACAGAAAAATGCCAACTTTGGCGCCCCAGAGCTGTAGCAGCCTGCAAGCCGGCTGCCAAAATCTGATTCAGGACCTCTTGTGGGATCTGTTTATCTTGAAAATTTCTCACTGAACGACGACTCATCAAAACTTCTAGTGCATTGCCCATTAAGTTCTCCTAGCGGTTATCTCGACCAAATATTCTTAAAAGATAGAGAAAAATATTGATGAAGGAGAGGTAGAGTGAAAGAGCCCCCATGATAGAGACTTTGATATAGGTCTCTTCATCCATTGAGGCGCTGTAAGATGCGTTAAGCTGCTTTATCTTCTGTGTCTCCCAAGCTGTTAAACCGAGAAATATCAAAACACCTGCAATCGAGATAAGGTAGTAAAGCCCTGAGCTCTTTAGGAAAAGATTGATTAAAGAGGCAATAATGAGGGACCATAACCCCATCATTAGGTAGTGGGATAGGCCGTTTAACTCCCTTTTAGTGGTCATTCCATATAAACTCATACCGGCAAAACTAGCCGCCGTGGTGAAGAAGGCTCTTGAGATAACAGGTCCCCTGTAGGCATAAAAGATTACCGATAGGGTTATTCCTGTTAAGATGGAATAGGCGATAAAAGCTATAACTGCCCCTGTAGAGCTCATCTTCTGTAGACGTGCCGATAACACACTAACAATCAGTAGTTGGGCGATTACAATCAAGATGAGCGAGAAGGCGCTGCCTAAAAAGAGACGTAAGAGTGTTTGACTGGTGGCTACCGAATAGGCAACCAATCCTGTGAGGCTCAAGCCTAAAGTCATCCAGATATAGACGTTTCTTAAAATGTTACGCTCTCGGCTGACAACATCAGAGAGCATTTGAGCTTTGTAATCGTTCATAGCCATCTCCTGTTCACGGCCAATTTTCACACTTTTTGAGGCTTTGGTCAACTCACACTCGATGGCTAATCCAATCTATTTTATTGTACAGAATAATTGTAATTAAAAGTTCTCCCAAATCTCCAATAACAATGGCTAGCCACAACCAGATAATTGGCGCATTAACGACTAAGGTGGCAATCAGGGCAAATGGAACCATGATTAACCACTGACCAATTATACTGGCAATCAGGAGGGGCTGATTCTTCCCTGCCCCGGTAAAAGCCGACCACATACCACTCTTGGCTGCTCCCGTTAAAAGGGCGGGGGCAATTACCCACATGAGAGAAATCCCTTCCATACTGGGCGGCGCACCCCCCATAAAAAGCGCGAGAATCTGCGACGGAAAGAGTAGAATTGGGAGGGCAATCAGTGACACAAAAAGGAGGCAGTCGATGGTACTTAAGCGTACCGCCTTAAGGGCTCTGTCGAGTCTCTCTGCCCCTAAATTGTGACCAATAATCACCCCACTACCCATCATTAAACCCCAACTGGGCATCATACCGAAGGAGTAGATGCGGAAGGCTATACCGGCAACAGCAATAGCCTTCGTTCCGTAAATTGCCACCAGGCGGAGAAAAATAAACATTGAAAAGTTTCGTAAAAGCAGATTAAGACCGGCAGGCAGTCCGATTGTGATCAATTTGTAACTGGTAATTTTGTCGAGGTGGAAAAAATCTCTAAATCTGATTTTAATGCCCGCTTTGCCCTTCAAAAGAAGTATTAGGCCGGCGAGAAAAGCAATTGAAATCGAAAAGACAGTGGCGATAGCTGCTCCCCTAATTCCCCACCCTAAGCCCTTAATGCGGGTACCGGGAATAGTGTCAAACATCACTAAAGGGTCGGCTACCATATTAATAATAGCTGTGACTATAAGGAGTTTCATCGGCGTCTTAGCATCCCCGGTACTTCTAAAAATGGTGTTAACACTATAAGAGGAGAAGAAAACAGGGAGGAAGAGTGTCCTAATTAAGCCGTATTGGAGGCCGTAGGTAATGACTTCTGTATCACTGGTAAAAAAGCTGAAAAGAGGCTTTAAAGCGAGGGCCAACAGAATAGCACCACCTGTGGCCAAAACGAATTTGAAGAGTAAAGTTTGAGAGGCAACCTTAGTAACGCGTTGCTCATCTGCTGCCCCATAACTTTGGGCTAAAAGGGAAACACTGCTGGTACCCACAATCTCGTTAAGCACCTCCACAAACCAGAAGAAAGTACTAAAAAGGGTCATAGCGGCAATGGCCGAGGGGCTGATAAAGCCAATCCAAATCATGTCCACCAAATCGTAAACGGCCTGCAAAAGCATCCCAATCATAGTGGGGAAAGAGAGTCTAAGGATATGGGAGTTGAGTGACCCCACAGTGAGATTTTTAGTGTTAATTTTGGACATCGGCACAACTCTACCATATACTCTTCTGTTTTCACAATATCTGAGTCGTGCTATAATCCCTCTTGTGATTAAAAGATTCGTCCCCCTACTCTTAATAGTAATTGTCTTAAGTGCCTGTAGCTCTACTAAAGAGGTTCTGCCGAGCCCCCAAGAGATTTTAAATGCCCAACAGGCTGTCGTTCTGATGTTAGAGATGAACGTAGAGTCGGCCACTGAAAGCTTTATCTCCCTCTGGAATCCCACTGTAACAGACTTAATCCCCGAAACATTTAGTCAGCTACTGGCTTTGCAGGATGAAGTCCCAGGCTTAAAATACTATATAGACGGGTATGTTCAAGCTATAAAAGGAGACGTTCGAGAGATGGTAAAGGAGATTCCCGGCTTTCTAGAAAAAGAGCTCTTACCCAGTATAAATATAGAGGAGCCCTTCTCTCTGATTAGAGGCTCTAGTGATGCTATTACCCGCTTCTTTGCCAGTCACTACTCAGAGGAACTAGAGTCTTGGTTAACGCGCTTAATTGAGCAGAAGAGCCAAAAGGGATTAAAGGCCTGGGACACTCTTATCCGCCACTACAATATTTATGTAGAGGGAGTTGGTAGGTTAACTCAAGAGGAGGCTGTGTTACTGGAAGGGAACCCATCGCAAACTATCACCATCACCATCATTAGACAGTTAATTGAATCAATGAAAGCTCAAGAGGCGTTGGTCCGCTCTCTAGCCCCGACTTATGATGAGTCACTACTTCTCCTTTTTAGTCGTTAAACTATTTTGACTAATAGTGTATACTCATCACCATGGATCTCTTTGAAGGTAGTTTGAGCAACACTCATCACCCTTTGGCTTACAGGATGCGCCCCCGTAGTCTTGATGAGTATGTGGGTCAAGACCATATTGTGGGAAACGGGCGCCTCTTAAGGCGGGCAATCCAAGTCGACCAGATTTCTTCAATTATCCTTTATGGACCACCCGGAACCGGTAAAACTACCCTCGCCCGTGTGATTGCCAATACTACACAGAGCCACTTCTCTACCATCAATGCTGTGCTATCGGGGGTCAAAGAGCTCCGCTATGAGATTGAAGCTGCTTCTGATAGATTGACCCATTATGGTAAGCGCACAATCCTTTTCGTTGATGAGGTTCACCGCTGGAATAAGAGCCAGCAAGATGCTCTCCTACCATGGGTAGAAAATGGGACGTTCATTTTGATAGGGGCCACAACTGAGAACCCCTATTTTGAGGTCAACTCCGCCCTTGTAAGTCGCTCGAGGATTTTCCAACTCACCAGTCTCACGGCAGAAGACTTAATGACAATTGCCAAGGCTACCCTAAATGATAAAGAGCGAGGGTATGGGAAATGGGTGGTAAAGTTTGAAGAGGGAGCCCTTGAACACATTGTTAACATCGCCAACGGAGATGCCCGTTCCCTCTTAAATGCTCTTGAATTGGCCGTTGAAACCAGTGATGACAAATTCCCGCCCCCCGTGGGGACCACTATCTCCATAAGCCGTGAAACGGCTGAAGAGTCTATCCAAAGGAAAGTGGTCCTTTACGACAAGGAGGGCGATTACCATTTTGATGTAATCAGCGCTTTTATTAAGTCCATCAGAGGCAGTGACAGTGACGCAACCCTCTACTGGTTGGCCAAAATGGTCCGCTCAGGAGAGGACCCTAAGTATATTTTTAGGCGCATGTTAATCAGTGCGACCGAAGATGTGGGGATGGCTGACCCGCATGCTATTCAGGTTGTTGAATCTAACGCGGCTGCTTTTGACCGCGTGGGACTACCAGAGGGGAGTTTTCACTTAACATTAGCCGCCCTTTATCTGGCAACTGCCCCTAAGAGTAATTCTGCCCTAGCTTTTTTTGATGCCCTTAAAGCTGTTGAAAACGAGAGTGATGGGGAGGTTCCCAACCATCTTAAAGATGCCTCCCGTGACAAAAAAGGGTTTGGCCACGGAGAAGGATACCTCTATCCCCACGCCTACCAAAACCACTGGGTAGCCCAACAATACCTACCAACAGCTCTTCAAGGGAAAGTTTTTTATGACCCATCTGCTATGGGCCACGAAGGGAGAATTAGAGAAGAGGTGAGGCAAAAACGTGAAGCTCAACTAGAGGTCTCTTCAGAGGAGGCTTTTGTAGGTAACCTCACCTATTCACCACCTGACTTTCAGCGCGATATTTGGGTGGAGCGTGCCAGTCGACAATTAAGTGCGTTTTTAGAGCGAATTAGAGATGAGGTCTTCAAAACACTAAATATTGAGCGCTTTGCCAAAGTAGCAGTTTTAAACAGCGGCCATGGACTGTTGGTATGGGAGGCCGTTAGAAGAACACCAGAGGGCTTAGTAGTGGCCTTAACGGCTTCGATGGCCCATTACAACCACATGGAGCATTATGGCCAAACGCTCCCCTCCTTGGAGCGGCCAAAAGTTATTCTAAGTGAGACTCTGGAGCCCTTACAAGAATATGGAGCTTTTGAGGTAGTAATAGGGCGTAACCTTTTCACAAGGCTCAAAAAAGGCACTCCCCTCCTATCTCAGATTATGGCCATCCTAAAAAAAGGGGGAACTTTTGTTACAGCAGAGGTGGTCCCTACAAGGGGCTCTAAGCTCTCTCATTTGGGCACCGAAAAGGGCGTTAAAGAAGTTTTGGAAGAAGCTGAAAAAAT
>JBAYSE010000102.1:0-6008 GCA_041676265.1 Sphaerochaetaceae bacterium | reverse complement strand
GTGGGTCTTCTCGGCCTGTTTAGTGAGAGGTGGGAAGAGGGCCCCATCTAAGCCGCTTTCGCCATGGACATCGCCGGCAACTACCCGCTCTCTAATAATAGGCCGGTCCATTCCGGCAAATACGGGCGCTTTTTCGCCTATCAAATTACACACATTGAGGGTGTTCACTAGCGTCTTCTCTAATACTTGGTTGCCACATACGGCCACTATTCCTAAAAGGTCAATCTCTTCTAAAGCGCTAGCCATAATTATGGCAACCATATCGTCATGACCGGTATCAACATCCATTATAATTTTCTCTGCCACCTGAGGGCCCCCTTTTGCACAATTATGCCTTAATCGCTCCTTTTAAACAACTATTCAGATTAATCCCTCCTCCCTAAGGAGCTCTCCAATTAAGACCGACGAGAGGGCAATTACGGAGGTACACTTATCGCGGTGAGCCCCCGCCTCCTCGAATTCATTGCGAATAGTCTTAGTCAAAAGGGGGTAGGGCTGACCAAAGATCCCCCGTTGCACCTCACTACAGATAACACTGCCAAAAGCTTCCAGAAATTTCTCGCGCAGTTTTTGCCCCATCTCATAGGCTTTGTATTGCCTTACCTTATCCCCGTCATCTAAATGGTCGTAACGGCGACCAATGAAAGAGCCCATTACCAGTAGCGCGCCACTGTAACCGCCACACACCCCGTCACCGGCTAAAGACATCCCTCCGGAAAAAGCAGTGGCCGCTTGAAAAGTTTCTTTGGTGGGGTTGCCATAGAGGTCAGTGAAGGTTTTTATCGCACACTGACCACATCCCCGTGAGACCAATTCGTTATTAAACCCCTCTTTGTAGAGTCTTTTGGCCAGGGTAATTTCCTCCTCACGTTCAATTAAAGTGCTTAGTTCTCCTCTTTGTATCATTTTATAGTGTTCACCGATTAGATAAAGGGCATCTAACTCCTTATCAAGGCCTGAAAAGCGTTGTAGGGCCGCTTTAAAGCCATAAACAGCGATATACTCCTCTATTTCAGGATCGCCATTACAGTAGGCTAAAGCTAGACCCAAATAGAGGTAGTAGGGCATTATACCGAGGGAGCGGCAGAGCAGTGCCCCCTTTAGTAAACGCTCTTCCCGGGTAATCTTCCGTTTTACATTGGAGCCGACCCTCTTTAATGTATCGTTTAGGAAAGGGTTAGCCATGTTGTCCATTACCGCACGATTCCACTGCTCCATCGCCTCGCTGGAGTAACCTAAAGTTCTTTGCAGGGCTTGGCTAACTTCATCCAGTGCTCCGCGCACTATTAGCGCGATTAACGCTTTACTAATGGCATCAAAGACGTACTTCTCGCCGATTAGTGTCCCCCCATAGGCGATTATGGCGTGCGCCATATTATAAGTTAAGAATTTACGCTCTTGTTCTTTGGCAAACTCAGAACTGTAAACAATTGAATCACTCTTCAAAGGGGGAGTTTTAAGCCCCTCTAGATCAACAATCAGGGGGGTGTAACCGTTGGTGAGGACGGCTAAGGGTTCCGCTTGCTGTGGCTCAACAGCCATCCTGATCACAATCGTCTCGGCTAGACCCACTTTCGCTTTGAAATATTGCCAAGCAGCCGCACTTAAATTCTCTTCAAAGTAAGTAAGAGCCGTCGCTTTAGCTCCATCCATATTCAAGCATAGCCAGATATCTAACGGCGCCTCTATTTCCCGCTTCTCTAGGTGGAGTGAAAGAGCCTTTATACTCTCTTCCAGATTCGCCGGTTGAACAGCCAAAAAGAGGAGATTAGCCTCTTTAAGCCTCTCACTCAGTAGCGGGTCTTGAGGGAGGAGGGCCTCTTCTATTTTTACCCTCACCTGCGTTTGCCCCTGCTTTGAGTGGTTATAAACAGTGTAAGCTTTTACCCTGTTAAGCTCCTCAACTAAGTCTTGGTTGGAATCAACGAAGGTGAGGGTCTTGCCTACCTCTTGAAAAAGATCACCGGCTAACCCCCGCCCTATCTTACCGGCACCCCAGATTATTACTCGATTACTTTGCATGGCTACCCCTTTACACCCCATAGTAGGTCTTTTCTGTTATTTATGTCAAATGTTATTTGTATTACTTGTTATTTATTGACATTAAATTTTGTTGTGTTTACTATTAAGGTTATCAAGGGGGGGGAGATGGAAGATTACACGCTAGAACAGGTTGCCTATCTTTACTACTACCAAGGTCTCTCCCAACAAGAGATTGCCACCTATCTCAAACTCTCTAAAATGAACGTCTCTCGGCTTCTGCAAAAAGCCCGCGAGAGTAAAGTTGTACGCACCTCAATAGATCTCCCCTTTAAGCTCAACACGGAGTTACAAACGGCCCTTTGCCAAACTTTTAATTTAAATTCGGCTAAGGTGGTAAAAACAGAAGGCACTGAACTCAAGTCTCACCTCGCCAAGGTGGCCGCTTTCTACTTTATCAACAGCTTACCCCACAACAGGGTCTATGGGATGGGAGTGGGCGAGAGTATTGGAAAAATGGCCCAAAATATGCGCCCAATTGAGACCCATAACGTCCACGTCGTCCAATTGATGGGTGGCGTTTCAGCGGTATCACCGGCTAATCCCCTCTCCATAGTCCAATTAGTTTGCGAGAAACTAGGCTCCCGTGGCAACTACTTAACCAGTTTAGCCTTGGCTGAAAGCGCCGAGGCTAAGAAGGGAATCTTCGCCCATATCAAAGAGAGTGGCATTGAAAGACTCTGGGCCAACTGTGATGAAGCCTATTTTGGCGTGGGCTCCTTCGGTAGCCCCCACTCCTTCACCGAAGCCTTACGTGAATTTGGCGCAGAGGCATCAGAGTGTATCGGTGATGTTTTGGGCCATTGTTTTAACGCTGAAGGGGAGTTTATCACAACTGAGATTAGTCAGAGACTCGTTAGTATTCCCCTTGAATTGCTACGAAAGATTAAAAAGCGCTTTGTCATTGCCGGAGGGGAACCCAAAGCAAAAGCCCTCAAGGGTGCTCTGAAGAGCGGGATTATTACCGACTTAATCACCGACGAGGCGTGCGCGGCCTCAATCTTGGCTTAATTCGCTGAGGGCATGTGAAATGGCTTGGTATGAGAGGGTATCTAAGTTCTTAAAGAGTTCACTGTAGGGCCGGTACCTCGCTTGCTCTGACTTT
The DNA here is from genome assembly GCA_041676265.1 of Sphaerochaetaceae bacterium. Lineage (GTDB taxonomy): Bacteria > Spirochaetota > Spirochaetia > Sphaerochaetales > Sphaerochaetaceae > DUOJ01. Next base: position 2,863 of record JBAYSE010000102.1, on the reverse strand, counting down.
AGAGGGGTAAAAGGGGTCCCCGTGGGGCGAATCGGGCGGTTAATACTCTCCTCAAGAGTCACTATTTTACAGCCCACCAAGGCTATAAGGGCATTACCAATTAAATTCCCCTCATAACTCTGAAGTGGCTGCACGGTAGAGCTCAAAACAGAGGCCTTAATTTGATTCCATAAGGGGTCTTTTGCCCCTCCTCCACAGCAGTAGATAGTCTCAATCGACAGGTCGAAGAGCTCTTCCATCCGCTCCTTACCAATTAAGTGGGCATAGGCAATCGATTCCAAGATTGAACGGTAGAGGTGGTCTGTGGTGTGTTCTAGGGTGAGTCCTAAAAAAGCCCCTTTCATTGCTGAGTCGTAAGGACACTGGCGCCCCCCTAAATAGGGGTTGAAGAGGAGTCCGTGTGAGCCGATATCTATCTGAGAGGCCCGTTGACCCATCTCTTTGTAAAAAGCCGCCTCATCAGCGCTACTGTCCACTAAGTTTTTAAACCAGGGGAGGTTTATGCCGCCCCCATTAATATAACTACAACTGTAGTAGAGGCCCTCAAAGAGGGCCGGTAGGTAGATGATTGTACCACTGGTGTCAGCGATATGTTTAGCTGTGGTAGTGAACAGGAGTGTTGAACTCCCACTCACTTCAAGGGTCAAATTGGGCCGATTAAAACCCATGCCATAAAGACCGGCACTTTGGTCCCCTGCTCCCACATAGAGCGGTGTTCCCGCTTTAATTCCGCTTAGATTGGCGAATTCCCGACTGACACTACCGAGGAAGCTAAAGGGAGAGACAACTTGTGGAAACTTCTCCAACTCTAAGGAGAGAGCTTTACTGCCTTCAAGCCACCAATCGAGCCGTGCAATGTTTTCGTTACCCCAGAAGGCTAACATAGTGTGGTCAATAACAGCCTCTTCTCCCCTCAGGCCACACATCTTGCCGGCCATGTAGGTGTGGAGCGGGACAAATTTGGCAACTTTTCGGTAGACCTCCGGCCGTTCATTTTTCCACCACATAATTTTAGGAGTATTACGGGGCGACCCACAAGTCACTTCATAGAGCTCTTCTTGGAGAGTGGCATGTAAAAGGTGGTTATATTTTTCACAGCGGACATCGAGGCCCGAATCGAAAGGGGTCAGAGGGTTAAAGTTTGAATCTACGGCAACTACACCTCCCATTTGACCCGAGAGAGTTATGCCACAAACAGGAAATTTTTCGGTATCGAGATGCTTTAACATGGCGATAATTAGGTCTAAATTAGTAGAGAGATCATTTGAACGGACACTTTGGTAAGTACTGTAGACTACCTCTAATTCTTCGCTAATTAGGCCAAGTTTAAAGCCACTTGTCCCCAAGTCCAGCGTTATTACGTATTGTTTCATCTGTATTAGACCTGATAAATGGCGGCAACAAGCTAAATTGTTGCCGCCATAATTTACACTCTAAGCGTTCTATTCCACCTTATTTGATTTCAGTTTTATAGTTGTCGGGAGTGACAATTCTTGTACCGGTATCGATTGATGGGATATTGTAGACAACGCCTTCATCATCCATGGTAATGATTTCAAGACCTTCAATTGGTTTGCCGTCAAGCACGTTAAGGAGGTTCTTAACGCTCAAGTAACCCATGTCGTAGAAGCTCTGGTCGACGGCGGAGTCGATGAGGCCCATGTCGAAGAACTCTTTAGATGAAGGGAAAACGTCCATGGTAACGACCATGTGGTTTTGGGGGTCGGACTGTTTCCATTTAGTGTACTCGGGCATAGCACCGGGTTGTACAACGTAGGGCCAGCCACCGGCCATGAACCAAGCGTCAATGTTGGGGTTAGCTCTGGTGTAGTCCTCAACGATGATAACAGATTTGTCAACGTCGTCGTCACAGGCACCTTCGTAAACTACCTCAATATTTGAGCCGGCAACCGCGTCTTTAAAGCCTTTTTTCCGGGATTCAATATCGAAAGCACCGGGGATTCCCTCTAAGAGAGCCACTCTGATGCGGTCTTTTTTATGATCTTTGTAGAGGCGTAACATCTCTTCACCGCAGATGTAACCAGCTTGGTAGTTGTTAGTACCGGCAAAGAACTGACGGTTACTTCCTGGGGAGTCGGCGTCAAAGGTTGACACTGCTATCCCGGCCGCGATGGCTTGATTGATAACACCGGCGAGGGCATCAGGGTGGTTACAGCTAATGGCGATAGCGGAAACCCCTCTCTCAATGAGACCTTCCATTACCTCTACCTGTAGCTGTGCTTCGGCTTTAGTGGGAGCTTCCCAAAGGACTTTAACCCCAAAGTCTTTTCCGGCAGCTTTCATGCCCTCTTCGGCGGGGAGGAAAACGACGTTTCCTAACTGCTGCGGAACAACAGCAATCACGCGCTCTTTCTCTTTAGCTCCAGCGGCAAACAATAGTCCACCGGCTACTAATACTACGAGCAGTGTTACAAGTAACAGTTTCTTCATAACGTACTCCTTTCTTTTTTTTCTATTGCAAAGCAATAGTTATTCTCTAGTTTTTAGCAACTCTCAATTGATCCAAAATAACGGCTATGATTATAACCCAGCCAATGACAAACTGTTGCCAGTGGGAACGAATTGAGAGGAGCACCAGTGCATTCCTCAAAATACCCATGATTGCAGCTCCAATAACGGTCCCGGCGATCGTTCCGGCCCCTCCGGTAAGCGATGCTCCCCCGATAACAACGGCGGCAATAGCATCCAGTTCGTACCCATTACCGGCAGTTGGTTGGCCAACACCCAATTTACTGGCGGTAATAATTCCGGAGAAAGCGTAGAGACAGCCTCCAATACTATAGACCAACAATTTCAGCCTATCGGTATTGATTCCCGAGATTTTGGTGGCCTCTTCATTGCC
>JBAYSE010000101.1:0-6029 GCA_041676265.1 Sphaerochaetaceae bacterium | reverse complement strand
CTCCCCTTTTAATCCTAAGGGGTAGCCCCCTCCATCGTAGCGCTCATGATGGGTGAGTACGTAGGTAGCCAATTCTCCAAATTCACCGGCAGAACTCAAGATTCTCCAGCCGGTCTCCGGGTGGCGCTTAATAGCCTCCCACTCCTCTGCGTTCAGCTCCTCCTCTTTATTCAGGATTGTCTCATCGATGGCAATCTTGCCAATATCGTGGAGAAGTCCCACGGTCTTTAACTCGCCAATTTCTTTACTGGAGAGCCCATAGTACTCCCCCAAACGACTGGCCAATTCGCTCACCCGTCTAGAATGGTTCTCTTCGCGGGGATTTTTTTCTAGTAGTGTTGAAAGTATTGTGCTCACAGCTCGGCTCCTACTGGAAGGGTTTTCGCTCAGTTTACTGCGGTTGAGGTCATTTTCCGCTAGTTTTAGGACCTCATCAAGGGTGACAAATCCATCGTATTTAATCCCCATACCGAAAGAGAGGGTTAACTCAATATTACGCACTCTAATGGGGTTAAGTCGTTCATGGAGAGTTTTAATAAAGGCAACCACCTCATCATTAGAGGTTTGACTCAAGATAAAAGCAAAAGCGTCCCCTCCGATGCGGGAACAGGTGTAAGCCGTCTCCTGTTCAACCTTTTTAAGCTCCTCGGCCAGTTCTATGAGGAGCTCATCCCCCACATCGGTGCCAAAGGCATCATTGACCACTTTGAGCCCGTTGATATCGCTGGTGACAACGGCCAAGGGATAGTGCCGCGCGTTATCGGCAGCTCTGAGAGCCTCCTCGAAGTGGACCCGGTTGGTTAGGTCGGTTAGCGGGTCGTGCGCATAAACGTAGGAGAGCTTCTCCTCCCACTCTTTACGCGCCGTGATATCGCTCACCATACAGAGGTGTAGTGGCCGGTTGTCTATGGTGTATTCGAGGCGAGAGACCGCCATATGGACCCACACAACCCGCCCATCTTTTCTGATGTAGCGTTTATCGAGCGAATAGTTATTGATTTCTCCGGTGTAGAGTTGCTTTACCTCTTTTTGGTCTAAATACAAATCCTCAGTATGGGTTATGTCCATCCAAGTCATCGCATCGTACTCTGCTCGTGAATAGCCAATAATTTCAAGGTAGCGCTGGTTTACCTCCAGAGACTTTCCTGAGAGGCTGTCGGTCACGGTTATTCCCATGGGGGCGTCCCTAAAGATCTGTTTAAAACGTCCCTCACTCACATCGAGCTGCTTAGAGAGTCGGTACTGGGAAATTTGAGCCATGAGAAGCATCGACAAGAGGTATGTTCCTAAGGGGTAAAGGAGCAAAATAGGCCACACCATCACCCTAAAAACGCTCTTAAAGAGATGTTGAGGCACAAAAAAGAGGGCTAAAAGCATTGCTATGTGAATCACCAGTCCTACCAAAAAGAATTCACCTCTAATTCTGGTGTTTCCCTTGGTCACCTCATCGTAGCGCCAATAGTGCCAAATGCTCCCCACGATAAGGGCACTGAGGATGACAATGAGTCCCGTCACTACACCACTACCCCCCACCATGAGGCGGTAGATGATCATTATAAGGCTAGCTAAGAGGGTGGCAGGCGCCCCAAAGAACATCCCCGAAATTCCAATCAAGATAGAGCGACTGTCGAAGAAGAGCCCCTCTTGGTAGATAAAGGGGCGACTCATAATCAAAATCCCGACCACGCCAATGGCAAGCCCTATGAGGAGGTTTTTACCGCGATGTAGCTTGAAGGGGTTAATGTTGTGGGTAGTATAGACAATACTAAGTGAAAGAAGCATTGCTATATTGTAAAAAATATCTATTACCATCTTAACCCACTATTGACAGAAGATAGTTTTATGGTAGCACATTTAAGTATCATTACAAGAGAATATATCCAACAATAGTTTAATTTTTGCCTTAATTTGTCTTATTTAGGTAACTTAAGTGGAACCCTTCCTCTTTTACTTTATCGGTAAAGGCATGTCATTAGATCAGAACTTTTTAGCCTATTGCCAATAAAAGCTAAACGCTATATATTTCATATTGACACTTTATAAGAAAGTGTCAATATAACTTAAGGAGTAGCTATGTACAAAACACTACCCCAACTCTTAACACAGATCACGGCCCGCTACGGCACATTTGACGCACAACTCAGTAAAGACGACAGTGGGCTCTTTAGAAACACCTCTTACAACCAACTATTTAAAGCCGTCTCACAATTAGCCGCCGGACTTAAAACCCTCGATGTAAAACGCGGCGATAACGTTGGTCTTATCAGCGACAACCGCCAAGAGTGGTTGACTGCCGATATGGCAATCCTCGCCCTGGGAGCCGCTGATGTCCCCCGAGGGCGCGACGCAATGCCCTATGAGATTGAATTTATCCTGAAAACGACCGAAAGTAGGGTCTGTTTTGCCGAAAACTCGGAACAAGCCTACAAAATCTTAGAACTGGCCGACAACCTCCCCCACTTAAAAACCTTAATCCTCATCGACAGGGAGCACTACACCACTTTCCTAGACCAACTCAGCCACCCCACTGTTGAAATCGTTAACTACAGTGACCTATTAAAGAGAGGTGACGACTACTTACTAACCGACCCCTCGTTTGTTGAAAGGGAGATTGCCAAGGGTGAAAGTGGCGACACAGCGACAATTATTTTTACCAGTGGAACCACCGGGGAGCCCAAAGGAGTCGTCTTGAGCCACGAAAACTTCCTCTTTCAACTCGAAGTGTTGCCCCAAATGGTCGACTTTGGCAAAGGGGAGCGCTGGCTCAGTGTCTTGCCGGTCTGGCACTCCTTTGAAAGGATCCTCCAATACGTCATCGTGAGCCAAGCTTCGACTATCGCGTACTCCAAGCCTATCGGCAAAATCTTGTTGTTTGATCTGCAGAGGGTCAACCCCACTTGGATGGGTTCGGTTCCCCGCATCTGGGAAGCGGTCAAAGCGGGCATCTACCAAAATATTAAAGGTAAAAGTGTTGTAGTGCGCGCCCTATTTCACTTCTTTGTCGCCGTGGGCAAAGCTCACGCCTACTGCTTAACCCTAGTGACTAATCGCATGACCCAATTCAAAAGGCGGTTCTACCCCCTCGATTTCTTAATCGGAATAATTCCCCTAATTCTCCTCGCCCCTTTCAAATGGCTGGGCAACCTCTTGGTCTTTAATTCTATCAAGGAGAAGTTTGGGAAAAACTTCCGCGCCGGGGTCTCGGGAGGAGGCTCCCTACCCCACAGTGTCGACACCTTCTTTAGGGCTATCGGGGTGACCCTTCTTGAGGGGTACGGTCTTACGGAAACTGCTCCGGTCATCGGCCTCCGCGATATTAAGCACCAAGTAGCCTCGGTGGTTAACGTCCTGCCGCAAACAGAGATTAAAATCTTGGATGATGCAGGCAAAGAGGTCCCTCCGGGTCAAAAAGGGGTCATCCACGTCAGAGGCAAGCAGGTAATGAGTGGCTACTATAAACGTCCCGATTTGAGTGCGGCCGTCCTCAGCAAAGACGGCTGGCTCAACACCGGAGATATTGGAGTTTGGACCCATAGGGGAGAGTATGCCATTAAAGGGAGAGCCAAAGATACCATCGTTTTGAGTGGAGGAGAAAATGTAGAACCCCTACCCTTAGAGGCTAAACTCAGAGAGTCCCCTTTTATTGAGCAGGCTGTCGTGGTCGGCCAAGACCAGAAATTCTTAGGCGCCCTTATAGCACTCGAATCTAAACAGGTAGAGCTCTACCTTAAAGAGAACCATATCCCCTACCTCACCCGCTTTGACTTGAGCCAGATGGAAGAGGTACGTGCCCTCATAAATCGAGAGGTAAACTCCCTAGTCAGTGCCAAGAATGGCTTTAAAGGCTTTGAGTTAATTGGTCGCTTTGAAATCATCACCCGCCAGTTCCAAATTGGGCGCGAGCTCTCGGCCAAACAAGAGGTGATGCGTCACAAAATCTCCGAAATGTACCACAAAGAGATCGAAGCCCTGTTTGCCTAGCAGAAAAGCCCTTTTGACCTCCCCCACTCTTGTAATGGGGGAGTTTTTTTTATATCATGTTGCAAAAGCAACAGAATCTTTGTACAGAACTGTTTATTCTGGAGGCACAGATGGAAAAAAGAGTTATCGATTTGAATGAGAGCGTGAATACCCTGTGCAACCGCTACCCCGAATTAATCGAAATTTTGGCTAGCCTCGGTTTCACAGAGATCGTAAAACCGCTCATGTTAAATACAGTTGGGAAGTTGATGAGTATCCCCAAAGGCTCTGCGATACGTAACATCGATTTAGATGTAATCATCAAAACCCTGGAAGATCACGGATATTATATTGAGGAGGAGACAAATGTCGCTAATAAATAGAGAAGAGCTCCTAAAGGATTTGATTAAACGACTCCATGCCGGAGATGCCTTTGACGAAGTCAGGGCCGAGTTTGTCAAAGAATTTGAGGGGGTTAGCGCCCAAGAAATTGCCGATGTAGAGAAGTCGCTTGTCGAACAGGGAGAAGTGAGTGTTGCTGAGATTCAAAAGTTATGCGATGTCCACGCCACCCTTTTTGAAGGCTCAATCGATGCAATTCATGGAGACAAACGGCGAGATAGCAACATTGGGCACCCTGTTTGGGTCCTCAAAGAGGAAAACCGTGCTATTGAACGTCTCTTTAGCGAACGCATCGATAAACATGCTGCCGCGCTCAAAGAGGGCCAGAGTGAGGCTGTTAGCGCTTTGGAAAAAGATCTGGAAGACCTCTGGCAGATTGACCGCCACTATGGGCGCAAAGAGAACCTCTGGTTCCCCATCATGGAGCGCTACGGGATTACCGCTCCACCACAGGTGATGTGGGGCGTTGACGATGAAATTCGCGAAGCAATCAAAACGGCGCGTAGCAACCTCTCATTTGAGAAGCGCACGCAATTCTTAGAACTCTTAGCCTTGGCCAAAGAAAAAATAGTGGCCATGATCAGTAAAGAAGAGGATATCCTCATCCCGATGGTAAGTGAAGTCTTCTTCGCCACCGATTGGCGCCACATCAGTGAAGAGAGTGCTGAAGTCGGCTTTTGTCTCATGGATAACCACAGTGAGTGGACCCCCCCAAAGCTGGAAGAGGCTAAAGTGGACGGCAAATTAATGGAGCAAGGCGTTGTTAAACTCCCCAGTGGCTCTTTTACCCCCGAGATGTTAAGTCGTGTCCTCAATGCCCTTCCTATCGACATAACGGTAGTTGATGCCAACGATGAGGTCCTCTACTTCAGTCAGTCGAGCGAGCGCATTTTCCCCCGCACCACCGCCATCATTGGGCGTAAAGTGGCGAACTGTCACCCACCGGCCAGTGTCCATATCGTTGAGAAGATTCTAAATGAGTTTAAAGATGGTTCGCGCGACAGTGCCGAGTTTTATATCCACTTAGGTGATAAATATATCTTCATCCGTTACTGGCCCATTAGGGACGAAGAGGGCAACTATTTAGGAACCTTGGAGGTGAGCCAAGATATTGCCCCCCTCCAGAAGTTGAAAGGGGACAAGCGGCTCCTCGATGAGGCTTAAGCTAAGTCAAACCAAGTGAAGTTATCTTGATGAGCCATATCTAAGGCAAACTTGGGGAGATTTCGCACAGGATAGACCTCCAGGTGGTGGTCTTCCTTCAGCATGGGGGTCACTATCCTCCACGATTCGCTTATTTCGCGCATCGTGGGGAAGAGGCTTTTATCGCCCTGCAAGATTTTTTTCACGATCTGCTCATACGCCTCAGGGGTATTGGCTCCGAAGGTCTCCGCCTGATTAAAACGGAACCTCACCGGTTTACTCTCCCAAGAGGTGTTGGGCTGCTTTAAATTCATACTGATATCGATTGTCAGTTCGGGATGGATGGTGATTACAACTCCGTTTTCCCCAATTGTCTCATCGTGCATCACCTTGGCTGTTGTATTTTTAAACTTAACGTAGATTAAGGATCTCGCCTCGGCCTGCATCTTTCCCGTCCTCACATAGATAGGGACACCGGCAAAGTAGTAGGTGTTCACAAAGAGTTTCAAGGCAGCGTAGGTGGG
>JBAYSE010000100.1:0-6144 GCA_041676265.1 Sphaerochaetaceae bacterium | reverse complement strand
CATGCTTTAAGTCTCCCCTGAGTAATAAACCACCAAGTTGTTTCATCGTAGAGAAATTGGGTTGTTTAGTCAACACAACCGGTCAACCCTCCCTTGAACCGGTACCTTAAAAAAGTCTTTTATGGTATGATGCTGCATGGAAAAAATGAGTCTTAAACCTACACAATTAATTATACATGGTCACTTCTACCAGCCACCGCGCGAGAATCCGCTGGTAGACCTTATCCCCAAACAAGCTTCCGCCAAACCTTACAACGATTGGAATGAGCGAATTTATGACGATTGTTACCGCGCCAATGCCTATAGCCGCTATTTAAACAACCAAGGCAAGATTGAGCAAATTATAAACAACTACGAGTACATCTCTTTCAATTTTGGCCCTACCCTCCTGAAATGGATTGCCCAATACCATGCGCAAACCTACCAGAAAATCCTTGATGCCGATGCAAAAAGCCTACAGCGACTCGGTCACGGAAATGCGATTGCCCAAGCTTATAACCATACAATCCTCCCGCTGAACAATCTCAACGATATGGAGCGCCAAGTTGTTTGGGGAATTAAGGATTTTGAAGCCCGTTTTAACCGCTACCCCGAGGGACTTTGGCTCTCTGAGACGGCTATCAACAGCGATGTCATTGATGTCCTGGCCAAACATACCATAAAATTTGTTATCCTCTCACCTTGGCAATGCAAGGCCATTGAGGGCTTAGGTGAACTCAGCGGCGATAGTGTCCCCTACAGTGAACCTTTTATTATTGAAGGGCGTAAAGGGGGCCAGGTAGCCGCCTTCTTTTACCATGGGCAACTAGCCTCGGCCATCAGTTTTGGCCATATGTTACGGGATGCCGATGCCATGTACCAAAGCCTAGTTGCAATTAGAGAGCGGGATCAGAAACCCCTTATCCATACGGCTACCGATGGGGAGATTTATGGCCACCACGAACCCTTCGGCGATATGGCATTGGCCGCTTTAACCTTGAAGGTACACAATGGGGAGCACTTTGAATTCTCCAACTACGGAGCCTATCTAGCCTAAAACAGCCCTACCCGGTTGGCAATTCTACAAGAGGGAGAGGGGGGTAAAGGCTCCAGTTGGTCGTGCATTCATGGGGTTTCCAGGTGGTACAAAGATTGTGGCTGCCATACCGGAGGAGAAGAGGGGTGGAACCAAAAATGGCGAACTCCTTTAAGAAAAGCTTTCGATATTTTAGCGACCCAGATTGATTCTATTTTCGCAAAAGAGATGGCTAAAATTCTCCCCGAGGGTGTTGAGAGCAACCTCATCTTAGACCATTATAGTCTGGTCAGCGGTGCACTTATCACCACAGAAGAGTTCATCGCCACCGTTGAAGAAAAATACAATTTTACGGTTAGCGACAAAGAGCTCTTTTGCACCCTTTTGGAAGGGATGCGGTTTAAACACTATATGTACACCTCTTGTGGCTGGTTTTTTAGCGATTTAGCCGGTATAGAACCTCAACAAAATATCCACTATGCTGTGCGCTCAATTACGTTGTACCAACGTTTTACCGCCTTGGACCTCTTTGGTACCATCGAGAAGAGCCTCTGGCAGGCTCACAGTAACCGGCCCACCGGAGGCAACGGTAAAACTATTGCTAAAAGCTTCTTGGGGGAGAGAGAGGGAGCCATTGAAGCTGCTGTTTTCTTCTTAATTAACCAGATTTTAACGCGTCCGGAAAAACATGCAAAACTCTACGGAAGCTACCGCCTTGAGACCTTTAAGAAAGAGCAAGAGGGGCTTTTTACGATCGCCGTCTGTGACCTTAGTCTCACTAAAGTCAACTCTTATAAAGTAGAAGTTGACTCCACTTTGGACCACGGTTACAGTGCAAAACTTGAAGACTTAAAGAGCGGTGCTGTTTCTGTTTTCACCACCACCCAAATACCAGAGCGAGTTTTGGACGATATCTATCGGTGGATCGATCGCTATCTAAGCATCTTTAATAGTGATGAACTTAGACGGCTCTCTATAGGGATAAAACACTACCTCTTGTTAACCAAGAAGGGACGCCTTTCTACTTCACAAACGCTCTACATTGAGAATATGGGCAGCTGTTTGAGGGCTTTGAGGTCCCTCTTCACTACCAATAACGGGGAGACTTGGCAAGAGAAAAGGGAGAGCATTTCACTACTACTCACCTTTATTAGGCTTAAGGGACGCTCCACAGAACAATCAATTGTGCAGAGCATTTTCTCTGAAGAGATAACTAGAATTGCCCACATTATAGGGACCACGGCGCTCAACTACGAGCTTGGCTCGTACTTATTAGCCCTTATTGAAGTCGCTCAAGAGCATAAAATCAGAGCTACCCTGACAATCGCCCAAGAGGCTCTCTACCCCTATTTCAAAGAGGAGAAGTTCAAAACACCGTTGATGGGAACCCTTTTGAAAGATTTGCGAATTGCCCTAAATTTTGCCCCCTTCCAATAGGGAGCGGGCATGGGTGAGGGCTGTGGGGTCCTCTTCGTCACCACTTAACATACGTGCGACCTCTTTAACCCTCTGTTCCCCTGTGACCAGGGCTAACTGTGTGAAGGTGCGCCCACCACTCACCGCCTTGGCCACTACAAAATGTTCATTGGCCTTAGCTGCGATAGAGGCGTTGTGGGTAATTACTATTATTTGGCGACTTTGCGCTAACTCCTCCATCTGTTGGGCCACGGCGATGGCCACGGCGCCACCGATTCCGGCATCGACTTCATCAAAAATAAGCGTCTCAATCTCATCATTTTCAGCCAAAACGGTTTTAATGGCGAGCATCACCCTAGAGAGTTCTCCTCCCGATATTATCTCTTTGAGCTTTTTTTGGGGCTCGCCCAAGTTGGCCGAGAAGAGGAACTCAATATGGTCGATTCCGTTGACACTCATCGCCTTCTCTTGGCAACTGACGCTAAAGTCGACGTGGGGCATTCCAAGGTGTACCAGGCGACCACTTATCGCTTGTTGGAGCTCGAGAGCAGCACTTTGGCGTACTTTTCGGAGCTCTTGGGCCTTCTGTGAAAGTGCCCTACTCTGCTCCTCAATTTTCCGGTTTAGAAGGTGTAATTCTTCGTCATCCGTTTCACTTTTTGAGAGTTTCATTAAAACCTCATCACGGTAGGCAATCACCCGCTCTAAAGTTGGCCCATACTTTTTCTTGTACCTTTGAAGTTGCGCTTGGCGACTCTGTAAGGTATCGAGGCGCTCTTGGCTGAAGGTAATTGAAGAGAGTCGGGCACGAAAAGTTTCTGCTAAATCTTGGGTCTCTACATACAAACTCTCAAGTCTTTCACAATACTCGTTGAGGGAAGAATCTCCTTTTGAAGCCTTTTGGCAAGCCTGTAGTGCTTGAGTTATATAGGCCAGAGCTCCCTCCCCTTTAAGGCTACCGTAGGCTAAGTCTAGGTTATCGCTGATGGTCTCCCACTGACTTAAGAGCCTAATCTCCTGCTCTAAAAGGTCATCTTCCTCCGCTTTTAACTCTGCTTTGACCAACTCATCGGCGACAAATTGAAGGTAGTCGACCTCTCGTTTGATTTGCGCTAATGCTTCCTCAAGAGCCTCACTCTCCTTTTTAAGCTCTTCTACTTGCCTGTAAAGGAGCGCAAATTCATCTAATTGATCGGTTAAAGCCCCATAACTATCGAGAACTCTACGCTGAGGTCCGTTGTAGAGCAGGGATTGGTGTTGGTGTTGTCCGTGGATATCAAAAAGGGCCGTAGAGATGGTGTTTAAATCGGCTTTGGTCATCAACTGTGACTGCACATAGATAAAACTTCTCCCCCCCCTTTTCAAAACACGTCTCAGTAGCAGAGCACCATCGTCAAGTTCAATTCCATGTTCTTGAAGCCAGCCATTTAACCAACTCTCTCGATTAATTGAGAAAAGAGCCGCCACTGAGGCCTCTTCGGTGCCGCTGCGAATCGCCGAAGATTCTACTCTCTCTCCCAAAAGAAGCTCTAAGGCGCCTAAAATAATCGATTTTCCGGCGCCGGTTTCTCCACTGAGAACATTAAAACCCTCTCGAAAATCGATATGCAAATCCTCAATTAAGGCGAGATTGTGGATAATCAAGCTCTCAAGCATGCATCCCCCCAGACCAATTGAGTTTATCGCGGATAACTTCGTAATAGTTCCTCTGTGGAGAGGCAATGATTAGGGCTTTACTACGAGCCTTTTCAATTACCACCTCATCGCCCTCCTCTAAGGGGAAGAGCACTTGTCCGTCGATAGTGAGAGAGACTTGGGTCTTTTGCCCCTCGCGCACCTTTATCAGCACCACATCTTCTCCAGTTATCACTAGGGGACGGTTAGAGAGGGTAAAGGGGCAGACCGGATTGATAATAAGGGCATCGAGGTCAACATCTAAGATAGGTCCTCCGGCAGCTAAACTATAAGCAGTGGACCCTGTTGGTGTTGCCACTATGATGCCGTCGCTCCTAATCTGTCCGGTGTTAGTTCCATTGATAAACAGATCAAGGCAAACCATTTTAGAGATACCTGAAGCCGAGAGGGTCGTCTCATTTAAACCGTGGTCCAGAAGGACCTTTTCGCCCTTCCTGGTGACAGTGACCCTCAACATTAACCGTCGCGAAACTGGGGCTTTGTGAGCTTCATAGAGCTCAAAGGCCTCCTTCCACTCACTCTCACAAATTTCGGTAATAAATCCAAATGTCCCAAAGTTTACCGCTAACATAGGGATTCCATGGGCATGCAGGAGGCGTGCACAGGAGAGCACCGTCCCGTCTCCTCCTAAACAAATGGCCAAGTCGGTCTCTTTTTCTATTTTTGTCTCCTTAAAAGAGGCGAAAGTCAAATTGAGATCAAAGGGAATTCCCCGCCCTTTTAAATAGGTAGTAATCTCCTCGATAATCTCTTTGCCCTCCATTTTTCGCTGGTTAGCCAAAATTACAACCCTTCTGATAATTCGCTTTCTTTCACCCATTAGTTCTCTCCTCTTAAGGCAGATGCGCTAAAACTTTCTCCACTTGGGAAATCTGCTCTTTACTTAAAAACGGATAGAGGGGAAACCTAAGGGAGCGATTCACCGCGACAATTGCCTGCGGATACTGGTCATACCTCTCCAAACTCCCTTTAATTACCCTGTTTTCAAAGGCAAACGCCACATTAACTCCATTTTTTAGACAAAATTTCTGTGCTTGCTGAGCCTTGCCATCGAGTGTGACCACAAAGGCGTGCCCATTAGTTCTGTAATCAATTTCGTTTATCCCAAACAATGCATGCTTACTCTTCATCAATGATAACCTGTACCGGTTGAAAATTGCCCCTCTTTTTGCAATATTTTTTTCCATCTCCCCTACTTGGACGATTCCTAAGGCGGCATTTAAATCCCCTAGGGCTACATAGGGGAGTTCAAGTGCACTTAGAGAAATAAGACGGGATTCTATTTCACTGCTGGCTGTGAGAACCGCCGCCCCTCCGGCCGTCGAGACTACCGCGGAGTCTTCAAAAGAGCAGATAACTACCTCTCCAATTGAACCGGATCTAATTTCTTCGTAACAGCTGCCGATACTTTCACTAATGTCTTCGATTATGGGGAAAGGAAGATCTCTCCATCCGGCGGTGGTAAGACAATTACCGTATGGTTCGTAGAGGATGAGAGCATCGAGGCGCCCATTGAAATTAGTCACTTTTTCAAGGGCAACGTTGCCATTCTCACTATCTATGTCAAAGATGTGGAATTGCAAACCTAAGGAGGTCAGTACATGGGTATAGACAAGGGGAGAGAGGGCGGAAATTCCAACTACGCCATCGGGAGGGAGTTGCAGGGCTAATAAAGCTAGGCGCAGAGCATAGACATAATCGCGCACAGCTATACTGTAACCTTGGATACCAAGCGTCTCTTTTAGTAATTCACTAAAGGTTTTGGTGTGTTCGCCTACCCCAATTTGTTCATCAGCCATCGTTTGCAAGACAGCACTCATATCCTTACGGCGGATAGTTGGTTTTTCTAAAGCTATTTCCATAGCTATACAATAAGGAAGATGACGATGTTCTGCAAGCACAAAAGGGGATAAAAAAAGGCCCGGCGACGACCTACTCTCCCGCCAGAAGGCAGTACCATCGGCGCAAGAGGTCTTGACTGCCGTGTTCGGGATGGGAACGGGTATAACACCTCTGCT
>JBAYSE010000099.1:0-6172 GCA_041676265.1 Sphaerochaetaceae bacterium | reverse complement strand
GCTGCATGCACTGTAGCGGTCCCTGTGTAACTGAACAAGTTGAGAAAACGCTTTCCTTTAGCGAGATCTTCGAGCATCTTTCTAACCGGGCGGTGGTCTAGGAAGATGCCGGTGTCGAGATAGTCGGTGAAATTAACCAAGAACATGTGGTTGTTCTCACGCATGATATAAAACTTCTCTGTGGAGTCGAGCTTTTCATACTGTTCTACCCCTTTCTGTTTCATCCTCTGTTTAATATAGAGGTGTTCCAATTCTACCTCAGTGGCCCTCTCTGTGGCATCGATTAACTCCTGAAGTCTCTTTTGAGCCGCTTCCTCATCGACACTCTTAGGAGGCGCATATTCCTGTAGATGAACGTACTTCCCCTCATAAAAGTCGATAGCCGCTGAGTACTCGGGCATATCGGCATCGTACAGACGATAGGAGGTCACCCCTTCACTCTCCATCAGAGGACCTAGGCGTGCCAGGTTCTTTTTCAGCCTATTATAGGCCATCTCGGCCCCTTCACTTAATGGTTGAGCCAACCTCTCTTTTTTACGTTGTATAGCTTTATCTATCATAGCTTGGCGCTCTTCTTTAGAGAAAACTCGATAGTGCGCTAATTGAGCCTCAATAGGTCCATTGTAAAAGGTATTGGTACGATTGGGCTTCATGTCGACATAAGAGAGGAGTTCCTGTTCTCCGCACAACAGCGCAACGTGCCACTCGGGGAAGAGGGTATTAAACTTCTCTCCCATGATGGTGTAAAAACGACGGGTAGTAGCACTCCGTTTCCCGTAAGGAGGGTCGCTTACCACATAGTGGGCCCCTTCAGGGATGTCCTGGGCCTCTATCTTTGTAAAATCTTGGAGGGCAAAATTGATGAATTTGAGAACTTTGGCCTTTTTTGCATTCTCTTTAGCATACTCAATCATTTCCTCATCAATATCCCACGCTAAGATAGAAACCTCTTTTTTAATCCCCGCTTCGTGACGTAGATAGGCCTCTTCCAAAATCTCTTCCCACAGGAGTGGGTCGTGAAAATTGAGCTTCAAGAAAGCAAAACGGTCAGGATTGAGTAATCCCGGCGCTGTATCGGTAGCTATAAGGGCAGCCTCAATCGGGATGGTACCCGAACCACAGAAAGGGTCTAGTAGCAAACCTCTTGTTTTGTACCACTCGCTACGCATGAGGACGGCCGCTGCCAGATTCTCTTTGAGGGTAGCCTTACTGACACCCTTACGGTAACCCCTCTGGTGGAGGCTCCGCCCCGAGATATCTAAATACCAAGTCACCTCGTCACGCTCAAAATGGACATGAAACGTTACATCAGGCGAGCCGATATCGACAGTCGGCCTCTGCCCATCGTAGTACTCCCTGATACGGTCAACAACTGCATCCTTCAGGCGCATCGCCCCGAAAGTACTATTTTTCAACCAAGGACAAGCATAGGTGGTAACTGTCACCGAGAAAGTCTTCAAGGGATCTAGATACTTCTCCCATGGGATCTTCATCGATGCGTTATAAAAAAGGTCACCAGTGTGGATTTTGGAGTCGTTGGCTAGTTTCATAAGGAGGCGGCTGGCAACGCGGGAATAGAGACAGAACTTGTAAGCACTCTCTAAAGAGCCCCTAAACTCGACTCCACCACCGGTGATGGTTACCTCTTTGCCGCCAACGGCTTCTGCCTCTAGGGCGACTAAATCGTAGGTGTTGGCTGCACTGGCAGCATAGAATATCATACGGACTCCAGTAAAGATTCTAGCTCATCTTTGGTAAAAGCATAAGTTGTTGAACAATTGAGACACTGTAAAACCAAGGGGAAAGGCCCCTCCTTCAGAATCCCCTCTTTTTCATCCTGTGGCAGGGATTGTAAATATTCGGCATACCTTTTACGGTCACATGGGCATGAAAAACCGTAGGGGAGGCTCTCTAGATAGTGCGGTTCAAATTGAGAAAAGTTTTCTTCAAAGAACTGTTTAGCGGTTTTTCCCTCTGCAAGATACTTCCCCATAGAACTCATATTCGTTGCCACCATCTCAATCTCTTCAATTATAGCGTCATCGCTACCGGGCAGTTTTTGCAAAAAGAGGGCTCCACTGCCTAGCACGCGCCCCTCTTTATCGAATTGAATGCTTAACGACACGACTGTCGGGCTCTGTTCTGAAATTAAGAAGTATTGGGCTAAATCTTTAGCTATAGTGCCGTGTTGCAACATTACTTGGCCAGAAAACGGAGTTTTTTTCCCCTCTAGAAGTTTGGTAACAGTTAAAAAGCCAGGACCGAAGAAAGGAGAGAGGTTAAAACTCTCTAAAGGTTTATCGATGGGGATAGGCACCTCTTTGAGGTAGCCCCTGACTGCTCCAACCGCCCAAGACTCAACATAAACGCCTTTTATAGGGCCACCACACTCAATAGTGAGTTGTACCCGGTCATTACCCTTAACAGTAGAGGCCAAAAGGCCACCGGCTAAATAGCCGTGGCCCAATACGAGGGTCTCTAAGATTCCTAGGTCGTGGTTAGAGCGCATCTGGTTGATGGTATGGGTCCCTTGGAGGGCGACTCCCCTTACCGAAGCATCACCTAAAAGAAAGACCTCGCGACTATCCTGTGGAATGCTCTCCAAGTGGGAGAGCAGGAATTTATCTTCAATCGGTTTTTTTTTCATAGAGTTATAGATTACGCAAGGACAACATTTTGTGCAAGCTGTTTGAACTCCGCTCCGGTTAAAGTCTCCTTCTCTAAAAGGACTCCGGCAATCTTTTCCAAGATAGGGCGGTTGGTCTTTAGCTGGGTTAAAACAATACCATAGCGCTCATTGACAACCCTGGCGGTCTCACTATCGATATACTCTTGGGCAACCTCTGAATATTCGCGGCTCCCTCCCAATCCTTGGCTCGTTGTGGAGGGGAGGGTGATGTTTCTGTAACGCTCACTCATCCCAAATTCACTTATCATGCGACGCACCAAATCACTGGCACGGGAGATATCGTTGCCCGCCCCGGTAGAAATTTCACCGAAGATTAACTCTTCTGCTGCCCTACCCCCCAGGAGAGTGTCAATATTCCCCAATAGCTCACTTTCACTCATCAGGAAGCGGTCTTCCGTGGGGAGCTGCAGGGTATAGCCTAAGGCTCCTAAGCCCCGTGGGATTATCGAAATCTTTGAGACAGGGGGTGAACCTTTAGTCATGTGGGCCGTTAAGGCGTGACCCACCTCGTGGTAAGCAACCTTTTTACGCTCCTCTTCATTGAGGATTCGGCTCTTCCTCTGTAAGCCCGCCACCGACTTCTCTATAGCCTCTTCAAAGTCGGCTTGGCTGACCCGTTTACGCTTCGCTCTAACAGCTAAAAGGGCTGCTTCATTGGCAATATTGGCTAAGTCGGCTCCGGCTAAACCCGCTGCCGCTTGAGCAATTTTTTGTAAATCGACATCGGGGCCCATCTTAATATCACGGGTGTGGATCTTAAGGATTGCTAAACGCCCATCAAGGTCAGGTTTATCGACTAAGACTTGCCGGTCAAAACGACCCGGCCTTAAGAGGGCTTGGTCCAGTATTTCGGGGCGGTTGGTCGCTGCCAAGATAATTACCCCTGTCCTAGAATCAAAGCCATCCATCTCTACCAAGAGCTGGTTAAGGGTCTGTTCGCGCTCATCGTTGCCCCCAAAGCCTGCATGGGAACGGGTCCGGCCAATCGCATCAATCTCATCGATAAAGATAATACAGGGGGATTTCTCTCTGGCTTGACGAAATAGGTCTCGCACCCGGGCAGCTCCCACCCCTACAAACATCTCTACAAAGTCAGCACCACTCATCCTAAAGAAAGGAACTTCGGCCTCTCCGGCGACGGCTTTGGCTAAAAGAGTTTTGCCGGTGCCCGGGGGCCCTACCAGGAGAACCCCTTTAGGAATTTTGCCCCCAATTTCGCTGTACTTGGTGGGGTTTTGAAGGAAATCGACAACTTCTTCCAGCTCCGCTTTACTCTCATCAACTCCCGCCACATCTTTAAAACGGATACCGGTGTCCCCCTCAGCTACAATCTTAGCCTTATTCTGGTTGAAGGAGAGGACCCCTTGTCCCCCATCTTTTCCCATACGGGCAAAGACTATCCGCCAGATGACGAGGAAAATTAATAGCGGAACAATATAACCCAAAAGGGTTGAGAAAATACTCGGTTGTTTTGGTGGAACAGCGTAGTACTCTACTTGCATCTCATCTAAGAGGGGAATGAAGGCGGGGTCATTCACCGCATAGGTTGAAAATGAGTAGAGTGGTTCCCCTTCCCCCTGTAGCATCTGTTCACGGGTTTTAGTGTAACCAATGTAAGCATCGCTTTGAATCTCAATGCGCTCAATTTCTCCCGATTTTACCATCTCTTTGAATCGGTTGTATTCAACGGCAGTGACCCTCTCGTTGCTACTAAAGAAGGAGTTAATTAAAAACATGGCGATGATTATGAAAAGGAAGTACCAGAAAGAGAACTTAAAGCGTTTCCCGAATATGGTGAAGCGTCCACTCTCGCGGTGGATTCCCGGTTCATTTTCACGACACGGCTTATTTTTTCCCATTTTGCTCATATCATCATTGCAGTCGCGGTCTTTCTCTTTCATAATCACCTCTAAGATTTGTTTTTTTAAGTGTACTGTGTATAGTTAGATAATAATACCAGAGGCCTCAATCGACAAACAAGTAAAAACCCTCTATAGTAATGGCATGAAATTAAGGGGAAGCGTGGTGGTAGTTACCGGCTCTGCCCAAAGATTGGGGAGACAAATTGCCCTTGCTTTAGCCAATGAGGGAGCTAGAGTAGTCATCCACTACAACCAGAATAGAGAAGCGGCTTTAGAGAGTGTGGGGCTAATAGAAAACGCCATTGCCGTTCAAAGCGATCTAACTACCGAGCAAGGCATTGAAAAACTCGTTGAGGAGACTCTGGCACATTTCAAGCGCTGGGATGCTTTGGTTAATAACGCCTCCGCTTTTAGTTCTGTTTCCATAGAAAATCTCGATTACGCGCAGTATGAAAAGGATCAAACACTGCATGTACGGGCTCCATTTTTCCTCTCCAAAGCCCTCTACGATTACCGCCGGGAGAAAGACTCCTTTACGCCTGCTTCTGTCGTGAATATCAGCGACACAGGCGTCAACACCCCGGTGGCGACGCGCCCCTCGTACTACTTGGCTAAAAGCTCTTTGGAGATACAGACAAAAATCTTGGCAAAGACCCTGGCACCTTATGTGAGGGTCAATGGAGTGGCTCCCGGTGCTATAATCCCATTTAGTGCTACCGATGAGCATTATTTTGAGAAATTGTCACAGAAAGTACCCCTTAAAAAGCTGGCTACGGTTGAAGATGTAGTGGCCGCTGTTCTCTTTTTAATGCACAATAAATCGATCACAGGAGAGACGATTGTAGTTGACGCTGGGGAGCACCTTCTATAAATTCTAGTATGATGGTGTGAAATATTTTCACACAGATAACTTATAACCCATTTGTGAAAAGGATAGATATGAAGAAGAAGAGAGTAGTAGTTGTGCTTATGTTAATCTGTTTAGCAACCCAGCTCTTTAGTATCGATTTAGACGAGATAGTCAGGCGAGCTAAAGAGCAGAGTAGTACTATGCGTCTCATAGAGTTGAACAAAAAAAGTAGTGACCTAACGTTAGCGGCGAAAGACTTAAAAGGAAAAGTTGGTGTGGGGGTTGAGAGTGGACAAATAACCTTTAGTGAGACGAATTACAAAGAGGGCCTTCCGCCGCTCGATAACTACCTTTACACGATGACCGGTGCCCCCAAGGTGAGCGTTAAGCTCCCCAACGATGGGAATACCTCTCTGGATTTTACTATCCCCTTTGCAACGACCCTCAGCGAGGAGTGGATTTGGAATGTTGCTCCCACGATTGGAGCGCAACACTCTTTTAAGTTTGGCGATGTGGGAGAGACTCTCGATGACTTAAAGACGACCCGTCAACGCTTAGAATTTGACCTCTCTTACAATAATCGTCTTTTAGATTTTGAAAACTCCATCTACTCCAAAATCTACGAAATAATTGGCTATCAGATAAGTCTGCTTAAAGGGGAGAAAGATATCTTAATCGCCCAGACAAAACTCGATAACGCCCTTAAGCTGAAAACCGTTAGTGAAGGCTCCACAGCCCATCTGAATATGGTTTTAACTCTCACTCAATTGC
>JBAYSE010000098.1:0-6235 GCA_041676265.1 Sphaerochaetaceae bacterium | reverse complement strand
ATTAGCAGTTACTACATCTCTCTAATTTGGGGCGGTGTTTTGATTCTGGTGATGGTAATGAACTTTTTCACTGAGAATAAGCGCATTAGGAGAAGAGGATGAAGAAGGTAAAGGTTTTACTGGTAGGGGAGTCGTGGACTACTATTAATAAGCACTACAAAGGGTTCGACCATTTTACAGCGGCTACTTTTGGTACGGGGCACTCTTTCTTAAAAGAGGCTCTGGAGAGTAGTGGCAAGATTGAAGTGACCCATATGGAGGGGCACTACGTGCAGAGCTCTTTTCCCTACACTATTGAGGAGTTGAATAAGTGGGATGTGGTTATTATAAGCGATGTGGGCGCAAACTCTTTCCTCTTAAGTGATAGGGTCTTCTTAGAGGGGCAGCGCGAGGTTAACCGCCTCTTCTTACTGAAAGAATGGGTCGCCCAAGGTGGCTCTTTAGCGATGTGTGGCGGTTACCTGTCGTTCAGTGGCTTTCAGGGGGCGGCTAAGTACTACCGCTCGCCAATAGAGCCCCTCTTGCCGGTCGACATCTTCCCCTTTGATGATCGTGTAGAGACTCCTGAAGGGACCAGCCCTGAAGTTCTTCTGCCAGATCACCCTATTTTAGAGGGGATCTCACCAGAGTGGCCCTACCTCTTGGGCTACCAAGAGGTGACCCTTAAGAGCCAAGCGACGCTATTGGTAAAGAGTCAGTACGACCACCCTCTTTTAGCCGTCATGGAGTGGGAAGCAGGGCGTACACTGGCTTGGATGAGTGATATCGGGCCCCACTGGTGTCCCCAAGAGTTCATCCGCTGGGATGGTTATAACAAGCTTTGGCAGAATGCTATTAACTGGTTAGCGGTTTAGAGTATCTGTGGCTCTCTTGTCGATTAGTTCAGCCGCGATAGCCAAGGTTTCACTTAAGGTGGGGTGGGCGTGAACTGAGAGGGAGATGTCTTCACTGACGGCTCCCATCTCTAAAGCTAGGAGGGCTTCACTAATCAGTTCTCCGGCATTCTTACCAACTATAGCGGCACCGATGAGGCGTTTGGTCTCTTTATCGAAGAGGGCTTTGGTGAGGCCACTGTCACTCAGGGCACTCATGGCCCGGGCGGAGGCCTGCCAAGGGAAGGCTCCTTTGAGGTACTCTATGCCTTGCTCTTTTGCTTCATTTTCGGTTAAGCCGACCCATGCGACTTCAGGCTGGGTATAGGCGACTGAGGGAATACCTAAGGGGGTGAAGGCTGACTTTTGTCCGCTGGCGACCTCTGCCGCTATTTTCCCTTGATGGGCGGCGCGGTGGGCTAACATGGGGTTGCCGGTCACATCCCCGATGGCGTAGATGTGTTCAGTGTTAGTTTTGAGTTGCTCATCGACAATAATGAAACCGTGTGAATCTACTTGAATATTGGCCTTCTCTAAGTCGAGGTTGTCGCTGTTGGCTCTGCGCCCTACGGCTACCAGTAGGGCGTCACTGGTGAGAGTTTTACCACTACTCAAGGTAAGCTCCAGCCCTCCTTGGGAGGCCTCGACTTGCTCGACTCTCTCTTGGGTGTAGATTGTATACCCTTGGGTTTTGAGGGCCTTCAAAAGGGGCGCCTTAATATCTTTATCGGC
This sequence comes from Sphaerochaetaceae bacterium, assembly GCA_041676265.1. GTDB lineage: Bacteria > Spirochaetota > Spirochaetia > Sphaerochaetales > Sphaerochaetaceae > DUOJ01. The sequence goes on along the minus strand of JBAYSE010000098.1, from coordinate 4,631 downwards.
GGGCGGGATGATCGAGTCGGCCATCTCGATTATTGTAATCGTGGAGCCTAAAGCGTGGTAGATGGCGGCCATCTCCAGGCCGATAATCCCTCCCCCTATAATGGCGAGGTGCTGCGGAACAAAGGGGAGCTCCAGCGCTTTGGTTGAGTCCCAGATCCTTTCATCCGCGTAGGGGATGAAGGGAAGCTCTACCGGGCGACTGCCACTGCTGATAATCAAATCGGTGAACTCGATTACTTGGTCGTTAACGGTTAGTTGGTTAGAACCGGAGAGTTTGCCATACCCTTGGATAATTTCAACTTTGCGGGCTTTGGCAAGGGCCGCCAAGCCGTCGTTGAGTTTCTTCACTGTTTTATTTTTGTGCTCTCTTATCTTTTCCAGTTCGATGGTCGCCTTACCCCATGAGAGACCTAACGGCGCTATCTTATTAACCTCAGCGATGAGTTCACTGTAGTGGAGAAGCGTTTTACTGGGGATACACCCTCGGTTGAGACACACTCCTCCGAGGAGACTCTCTTTTTCAATGATGGTGACACTGCGGCCGAGGTCGGCTGCGCGAAAGGCGGCGCTGTAGCCGCCGGGGCCACCGCCGAGTACAACTAGGTCTTTTTTCATAAGATTGTCCTCCTGAGGTCATTTAAGAGTGTGGCGAGGTAGACGGTAAAGCGTACCCCGACCGCTCCGTCCACGACGCGGTGGTCGTAAGAGAGGGAGAGGGGTAGAATATCGCGGGGTTCAAAGCCTTCGCCGTTCCACAGAGGCTGTTTGGTGATCCGCGAGAGGCCTAAGATGGCCACTTCAGGGCGGTTAATGATAGGGGTAAAGTAAGTGCCCCCAATACCGCCGAGGCTGGAGACGCTGAAGGAGGCGCCGCTTAAGTCCTCTGTGGAGAGTTTACGCGTGCGCGCTCTTTCACTGAGAGCAATAAGCTCTTCGGCTATTTCAATGACCCCTTTAGAGTCGACGTTTTTCACCACTGGGACAACCAGTCCCTCTTCCGTATCGACGGCTACGCCGATGTTGTAGTAGCGCTTGAGGATGATTTGGCTACTCTCCTCATCAAAAGAGGCGTTGAGAGCGGGATATTTTTGGAGGGCGTAAGGCAATGCCTTAATGACGAAGGGGAGGATAGAGAGTTTGACTTCACTTTTTAAGTTTTTCCTGAACTTCTCCAGTTCCGTAACGTCGGCTTGGTCTGCCTGGGTGACGTGGGGGATGCTCTGCCAGGCACTGCTCAAGTGTGGTCCTGATAACCTCTGAATGCGCGTTAAGGGGACGCGTTCAATTTCTCCGTAGAGGGAGAAATCTTCCAACTTAAAGGCGCCTCTTTGTGGTGTGCCACTGAGGGCTTGTTTGACGAGGCTTTGAACGTCACTGTGGAGTATTCTGCCGTGGGGCCCACTGCCTGCCACACGGGAGATGTCGACTCCTAGTTCACGGGCATACTTACGTAGTGCGGGGGTTGCGTGGGCAGTGGTAGAGACCACGGGTGGTTGAGGTTGTTTTTCTTTGATTGGTTTTGCTTCTTCCGGCGGCTTTTCTTCCACTGGTTTTGCTTCTACTTTTACCTCTTTTACCTCTTCCTCTTCTTCCTCTGTCTCTATCTCGGCTATTAGAGAGCCTTCAGAGACGAGGTCGCCCTCTTTGACGGTGACTTTGGTAATAGTGCCACCGTAGGGGCTGGGGATGTCGGTGACTGCTTTGGCACTCTCTAAGGCGATGAGGGAGTCGTCGGCTTCTACTTTGTCTCCCTCTTTGACATAGACTTCGATGATAGCCACGTCGCTGAAGTCCCCTATGTGGGGCACTAATATTTTCTTAATTGCCATAATCTCTGCTCCCTTTAGCTCAAGAGGGGGTTACTCTTGTCGATTTCGATTTTGTACTTTTTAATGAGTTGTGCAGCCTTTTCGTCCTCTTTGAGGCCTCTGAGTGCTGCTAGGGCGATGTAGTGCCTGTCGATTTCAAAGAAGCGCCTTAGGGCTTCACGGGTGTCGGAGCGACCGAAGCCATCGGTGCCTAAGATTGTAATGCTTTCATTGGGGATGAGGCGCCTGATTTGCTCAGCGTAGGCCCTGATATAATCGGTGGAGATGACCACCGGTCCACTGTGTCCCTCCATAATCTCGGTTAAGTAGGGGCTCTTTTTCGTCTTGTGAGTCAGGTTGTGCCGTTCAGCAGCGATGCCGTCTTTGTGGAGTTCGTTGATCCCCGGGATACTCCAGATGTCACTTTCAATATTGAAGTCGGCTTTGAGAATTTCAGCGGCAGCGATGACTTCCCTTAAGATGGTGCCACTGCCCATGAGTTGGACTTTGTCTTTACCTTGGCCTTCACTGAAGAGGTAGGCTCCTTTACGGATCCCTTCTTCGGCTCCTTTGGGCATTTGGGGGTGGCTGTAGTTTTCGTTCATGAGGGTGATGTAGTAGAAGACTTCTTCGTTGTCTTGGTACATCCTTTTAAGCCCATCTTGGACGATTACGGCCAGCTCATAGGAGAAGGTGGGGTCGTAGGCTTGGATAGAGGGGATGGTACTGGCCAAGAGGAGGCCGTGGCCATCTTCGTGTTGTAGTCCTTCCCCGAGGAGGGTGGTACGCCCGGCAGTGGCTCCCATGAGGAAGCCTTTGGCGCGGCTATCGCCGGCGGCCCACATGAGGTCGCCCACCCTTTGAAAGCCAAACATGCTGTAGAAGGTGTAGAAGGGGACCATGGTGATGTGGTGGTTGGCGTAGCTGGTAGCGGCGGCTATCCAGCTGGCGGTAGCACCGGCTTCGGTGATGCCTTCTTCAAGGATTTGTCCCTGTTTGTCTTCGCGGTACCACATAAGGTCTTCACTGTCGGCCGGTTCATAGAGTTGTCCTTGTGGACTATAGATGCCGATTTGACGGAAGAGTCCTTCCATACCAAAGGTACGTGCTTCGTCGGGGACGATGGGGACGACTCGGTGGCCGATATTTTTGTCCTTAACGAGTTTGGTGAGCATTCTAACGAAGGCCATCGTTGTCGATATCTCGCGCTTTTCAGTGGAGACGAGCATTTCAGAGAAGTCACTTAGGGTGGGTACTTCAAGTTTTTCGTTGCTGACGACTCTTTGGGGGAGGCTGTTACCTAAGACTTCACGGCGTCTTTTTAAGAAGGCTGCTTCGGGACTTTTTGCATCCGGCTTGATAAACGGGAGTTTTTCAACTTCATCGTCGGCCAGGGGGACGTGGTAGAGGTCGCGGAAGGCTAAGAGGGATTCTTTACTCATGCTTTTGAGGTTATGGGCCCCCATGCTGGCTTCGCCGCTTCCCAAGCCATAACCTTTAATAGTTTTAAAGAGGATGACGGTGGGCTGTCCTTTGTGTTTTACGGCGTGGGCGAAGGCACTGTAGATTTTACGGGGGTCGTGACCTCCACGGGTCATTTGCCAGAGGTCGTTGTCAGTTTTGTCTTTGATAAGGGACTCTAAATATTCGTCGCCGGCAAAGATCCTTTCTCGTAAATAGGCGGGGCCTTTGACTTGAATGGCTTGGAATTCTCCGTCGGTCATTGTGGAGAGTTTGCTTAAGAGGATGCCTTTGTTATCACGTTCGAGGATGGAGTCCCACTCACTTCCCCAGATGACTTTAATGACGTTCCAGCCGGCTCCACGGAATTTACCTTCAAGTTCTTGGATGATTTTACCGTTGCCCCTAACCGGACCATCGAGGCGTTGTAGGTTGGCGTTGACGATGAAGATGAGGTTGTCGAGGTTTTCACGGGAGGCGAGCGAGAGGGCGGCTAAAGACTCGGGTTCGTCACTTTCTCCATCCCCCATGAAGACCCAGACTTTGCGGTTATCGATGTTAAGGAGGCTCCTGGCTTGAAGGTATTTCATAAAGCGGGCTTGGTAGATTCCCATGAGGGGCCCGAGGCCCATGCTGACGGTGGGGAATTGCCAGAAGTGGGGCATGAGGTAGGGGTGGGGGTAGGAGGAGAGGCCTTTACCGCCCACTTCTTCACGGAAATGGTTGAGGTCTTCTTCAGTTAGACGCCCTTCTACGTAAGCCCTGGCGTACATGCCGGGCGATGAGTGACCTTGGAAGTAGACGAGGTCATCGCCTTTGAAGAACCAGTTGTAGCCTACTTCGTAGATTGAGGAGTAGGAGGCGTAGCTGGCGATGTGACCGCCTATGCCATGGTGTTTGAGGTTGGCTTTGGCCACCATGGCCATGGCGTTCCAGCGCACGAAAGCCGCAACGTTACGGGCTACCAGCGAGTCTTCTTTGGGTAGGTGTTCTACTTCTTGGCCGTTTAGGGTGTTGGCGTACGGGCTGATAACTCCCGGGGAGGTGTCAATCCCTAAAGAGCGGGCTTTTTGGGTGAGTTCTCCTAAGAGATAGTCAGCTTTGTCGCCCCCTTCTTGTTTGATGAGACCTTCTAGTGAATCTAACCACTCACGGGTCTCCTGCGGGTCTTTATCTTTATAGAATTTGTTACTCATAGTGCTCCTCCACAGAGGTGATATATTACACTAAAGATAAGTAGATAAGTAGATAAAGACAAATGAGTCCAATACTAGTTTAAGTTTAATACAATTTTTAGATAATTTTGTCATTTTTTGTGCTTGTTTTCTACTAAATTGTATGCTAATCTAAAGCCATCAAATT
>JBAYSE010000097.1:0-6250 GCA_041676265.1 Sphaerochaetaceae bacterium | reverse complement strand
TAGCTGAAGCGACACTAACGTTTAGCGAATCTATGTGCCCCGAAGTAGGGATGGAGACAATATAGTCACATTTTTGTCTTATCAGTTGCCCTAGCCCTTTCTCTTCAGAGCCCATTACGATGACACTCCTTTCGGGGAACTTAGTTTGGTGGATGCCCTGTCCCCCCATATCGGCGCCATAGACCCAAAATCCATGTTTTTGGAGGAGCTCAAGCTCTCGGGCTAAATTAACAGCAGAAGCAATTTGAACATATTGGGCAGCACCGCTAGAGACCTTCATCACCCCTTGATTCAATTGTGCACTACGCCGCTGGGGAATAATGACCAGATCGACAGAGAACTGATCCGCACTCCGTAAAATTGCCCCCAAATTATTAACATCGGTAATGCCGTCCAGGGCCAAAACTAAAGCCCCCTCACCCTCTTTGAGGGTCTTAAGGAACTCGAGTACCGTTGTAGGGCCCTTTTTCTCCCCGCCACTAACCACTAAAACGGCCCCCTTATGGGCCTCACTCAACCGTTCTAACTCAGCTTTATCGACTTTACGAATTGTCACTGCGGCATTACCGCGTGCTAAGCTTTCCAACTCTGCGTTACGCCGCTCTTTGGAGTGAGATAGGTAAAGGAGTGCTTTCTCAGGAGAGCTTTTGAGGGCTTCAACAATGGCATGGAATCCCACTATTATTTGCGCCATACCCCAAATCCTAATCTTCAAAAGGAATCGGCTTAGGGCGTTTATTCTCACCCAGAGCTGTAGCCAATTCACTCATAATCTTTTTTGCTTCCCGACTCAGTTTATGGGGAGTCTCCACGATTATCTTGATGTACAAATCACCCCTTTGGTCTAAGGAGCCCCTCAATTTGGGTACCCCTTTGTTACGTAGGCGCAAAACTTTTCCGTTTTGTGTCCCCGTTGGAATGGTGACTTTCACCACAACATCGTCAATCGTGGTTACCTCAACTTCGCCACCTAAGGCTGCCTGGGTAATAGAGATTGGAATTTGACAGTAGAGGTCGTTGCCCATTCTCTCAAAATAAGGGTGCGGCCTAACATTGACGTAAACATACAAATCGCCGGGCGGTCCGCCATTGGCGCCCGCATCACCCATACCGGAAATTGAGACCCTGTTACCGGTATCTACCCCGGCTGGAATAGCGACCTTTAACTTCTGCTGCTTCCGCATTAAGCCGGTTCCATGACACTCAGGGCAGGGATTCTCTATTATATGGCCTTCACCGCCACATGTTGGACAAGTTGAAGCAATGGAGAAAAAACCTGAATTGTGGCGAACTTGGCCGGCACCCTTACAAGTAGGACAAAGTTTTTTCCCCGACCCATTTTTGGCCCCTGTGCCTTTACACACCGAACAGTGGACTTGATGGGTGTAAGAAATTTCTATCTTAGTGCCAAAAACGGCCTCTTTAAAATCGATTTCCACATCGTAGCGCAGCGAAGCCCCTGACTCAGGCCCTCTAGGGCGCTGGGTAGTACGTCCTCCACCAAAGAAAGAGCCAAAAATATCCCCCAAGCCACCGCCAAAGAGGTCGCTGAAATCACGATAAACATTGGTGTACTCTTGGGGTCCACCCGACTCTACGCCGGCAAAACCAAACTGGTCATAGGCTTGTCGTTTCTGTTCATTGCTCAAGATCTCATAAGCTTCACTCGCCTCTTTAAAGCGCTCTTCAGCGGCTTTATCACCCTGATTGCGGTCAGGGTGATTCTCTATAGCGAGTTTACGATAAGCTTTTTTAATTTCATCTTGGCTCGCCTTCTTTGAGACTCCCAAGACTTCATAATAGTCCCGTTTTGCCACGGTTTTACACTTCCTTCTTAATCAACAACTTCGTAGTCTGCATCCTCAACATCATCTTTAGAGTCGTCTTTAGAGGGAGCTTCTTCTCCTTCTGAGCTCTTTTGTTGTGCAGCGGTAGCTTTGTACATCTCTTCAGCCAATTTGTAGGCCGCCTGCTGGAGAGCCTCTGTCTTTTGTTTTATCGTATCGACAGAGTCTGACTCCATCGCACTCTTGAGCTCACTCATTGCATGCTCAATCTTCGATTTTTCATCATCAGAAATCTTATCTCCATACTCTTTGAGCGATTTTTCAGTAGAGTAGTAGAGACTATCGGCTTCGTTACGTACTTCAACCTTCTCCCGCTCCCTCTTATCCTCTTCGGCATGGAGTTCGGCATCTTTAACCATCTTCTCTATATCGGACTCACTAAGCCCCGAAGAGCTCTCAATTCTAATTTTCTGCTCTTTACCGGTCCCCAAGTCTTTGGCGCTGACGTGTACAATACCGTTCGCATCGATGTCGAAAGTTACCTCAATTTGGGGCACTCCGCGCGGAGCTGGAGGGATCCCGATTAAATCAAAGTTTCCCAGAGTTCTGTTTTGACTAGCCATCTCCCGCTCTCCCTGGAGAACATGAATAGAGACCGCCGTCTGCCCATCGGCCGCAGTCGAGAAAATCTGACTCTTACGGGTGGGGATAGTTGTGTTGCGTTCTATCAGCTTGGTGGCAATCCCGCCAAGGGTTTCAATACCCAATGAGAGGGGGGTGACATCGAGCAAGAGGACATCTTTAACATCACCACCGAGAATACCACCCTGAATGGCAGCTCCCATGGCAACCACTTCATCTGGGTTCACCCCTTTGTGGGGCTCCTTCTGGAAGATCTCTTTCACCAAAGCCTGAACTGCAGGCATTCTGGTCGACCCTCCAACCAAGATAACTTCATCAATATCCTGAGCAGATAGTCCGGCATCTTTGAGGGCGTTTAGGCAAGGTTTACGACTCCTTTCGACTAAATCACTCACCATCTGTTCAAATCTGGCCCTGGAGAGGTCCATTAATAGGTGTTTAGGGCCTGAGGCATCCGCCGTGATATAAGGGAGGTTAATTGAGGTATCCTTTGTGCTGGAAAGCTCGACTTTCGCTTTTTCGGCGGCCTCTCTAAGGCGCTGAACAGCCATTTTATCTTTAGAGAGATCGATACCGGTCTCTTTTTTAAAGGTGTCAACCATCCAGTCAATAATTCTTTGGTCAAAATCGTCACCACCGAGGTGGGTATCCCCATTGGTCGACTTAACTTCAAACACTCCGTCGCCCAACTCTAATATAGAGATGTCGAAAGTTCCTCCACCTAGGTCGTAAACGGCAATTTTCTCCTCTTTACTGGCATCTTTGCCCAACCCATAGGCTAAAGCTGCTGCCGTTGGCTCGTTGACTATCCGTTTAACATCCAAACCTGCAATCCGTCCGGCATCTTTAGTTGCCTGACGTTGGGAGTCGTTAAAGTAAGCAGGGACTGTAATAACTGCTTCGGTGATACTTTCCCCCAAATAATCTTCAGCCGTTTTCTTCATCTTTTGCAAAATAGCTGCAGAGATCTCCTGAGGAGAGTAATCCTTACCACGAATTGAAACTCTAATCTCATCAGACGGTCCCGCTGTCATTTTGTAGGGAACCTTAGCAATCTCTTCAGGTATCTCGCTAAAACGACGTCCAACAAAACGTTTTATCGAATTCACCGTATTCTCGGCATTCGTTACTATCTGGTTTTTTGCCGGTTGCCCAACAAGTCGCTCCCCTTTCGCAGTGAAGCCAACAATTGAGGGAGTTGTCCGTTGGCCCTCCATATTCTGGATAACGACAGCATCGCCGTTTTCCATGACAGAGACACATGAGTTTGTTGTCCCTAAATCAATCCCAATAATTCTACCCATATCTTTTCTCCTTGAAATTCACAATTACTATCTTATTAAACAATTTTAGAGAGGTTTACCGACCTTTACCTTTGCGGTCCTTAAGACCCTATCATGAAGATAATAACCCTTTTGTAATTCGGCAAGAACAGTCTCTTTATCGTATTGTTCCCCCTCCTCCATCAGCATTGCCTCATGTTCGTGTGGGGAGAACTCCTCTCCGACTATCCCATCCATCCGTTTTAAACCCCAGTTCCGGTCAAGCAAATCGAGCAACTGCTTCTGAATGAGCTTCACCCCTTCCCCGTAAGCTTTAATGTCTTGCCCCTCTTGCCCGGCGGTGATTGCCCGGTCAAAATCGTCAAGAATAGGGATTAAATCGTTCAATAGATTCTCATTGGCATACTGGACAGCATTCGCTTTCTCTCTAACGAGGCGCTTGCGGTAGTTATCGAGGTCTGCAACCTTCCTTAGGTACTCCTCTTTATTGGCTTCTAGTTCTTTACTAAGGCGCTCTACCTCGGCCTCTAACTGCTGTACTTGCGTTGACAAGTCAACCTGTCCACTATCCTTCTCTTCTTTAACTACGCTCTTTTCTTTCTCTTTCTTAACCATAACTAATCCATACTTATCTATTTTTTACCCTGCACAGCTTGAGGTATTCTCTTTAGTCTATTTATTGGAACAACCATCACAAACATACTCAAAGGTAAAAGAGAGCGTCAAGTGTTTTGGCCCTCCAACGACAAAACTCTACTCGTCGTCCAAAAAAATCTCCTCTTCATCCTCTTCCAAGTTAGACGCCTGCTCTTCATAGTAGGCATCCTCCGTTTGGACCTCTGGTTGCTCGGTTAAAGTTTGTTCGTCATCAAAAGGTAGGTCAATGGATTCCTCTTGTACGACCTCTTCTGGTACTTCTTCTTCAAACTGTTCTTCTTCAGGCACATCTCCGAAGTCATCAATTAAGGTTTTTAGTTGGAGCTCCCGCTCCTCCTCTTCCCTCTTCAGTCGTTCTCTTTCCGCCAAGGCCAAGTCGAGTGCGTCCTTAGCACTCTCAAGTTCCCTCTCGACGCTCTGCAACTCTGCCGAGCTCTGCGCCATACTCTCTTCTAATACCTCTTTTTCAGTATTGAGAGCGACAATCTGGAGTTCCAACTTGATCCTCGCTGCATCTAAGGTCTCTAGGTCTCTGTTGCCCTCTTCAAGGGCTCTCTTAGCCTGCCCAAGGAGTTCTTCGAGGGTGTCAAAATCGTTTAAAGAGGCTTTAGAAAGCTTTTCAACGACTTCACTCAACAGTGCTTCCCGCTCCCCCATTTCACGCATAAAAGCCTGCATGTTGGTCATTACCGCTTGGAAAGTCTTTTCGGCGCGCTCAAGAGGAACTGCTATGTATGCATTCAGTTTCTCTTGGGCTTTAACGAGAGAGACCTCGACTTCTCCCTCTAAGCGCCTTTTATGCTCTTCAACACTACCATCTATAATAGTGGCAACCTTTTCAAGGAGCTCTGTACTCTCGCGCCTTCTGGCCTCGACACTCTCCACAACATCTTCAAGGTGGCCAAGCTCTTCAATCTCACCTCTGACCAGATTTACCCGTTGCTCTGCCCTATTGGTGAGGGCGGAGAGTTGCTCTAACACCTCTTGGTAATAGACAAAAGTTTTCTGTAATTCATTTAAGTCTTCTGAGTGGGCGAACAGCTCCTCGCGCTGGGTAAAAATCTTCGTAAAAAGGGCCTCTATTTCAGTTTTGTTACGCCCTAAGGCATCGCTAACCTCTCCAACGACCTCTTGAAAACGCCCCTCGGCCTCCTTAATATCGTTCATATACTGCCCGGCATACTTGCGTACGGCTTCGAGGCGGCGCTCACGTCGGTCGGCACTCCTGAAGGTAAATACAACAATGAGGGTTATCGTAAACAGGACAATTGAGAGTAAAATCGAAATAAATTCTGCCATCAACTCTCCCCCTTTAAAAAGTAGTTTTCTACCTTTCGCTTAAACTCATTATAATCGCTAAAAGTGAAAGTCGCATCGGGGCCCTTTCCCCATTTCTTAGGTTTTATCAAGGCACTATACATCCCTGTAGCAGAGGCCCCTACAACATCTTTAGTGTAGCTGTCTCCGACGTAGAGAAGCTTAGTGGGCTCTAGAGCCAGCGCCTCACAGACAACCGTGAAAGGCTTTATATGGGGTTTCAGATATCCGGTCTCCTCAGAACACAAACTGTAGTCAACTAGATCTTCAAGCCTTAGTGTGTGGAGTTTTTGTTCTAAAGGGAAATCAGAGAGAACCGCTATTTTTAACCCTTGCGCTTTAAGCCATTCAAAAGTCTCACGCACAAAAGGATAGGGTTTAATTTTCTTAAAGGATGAACGCCACTTAGCATAAAACTGGTTCTCGATTTTCTCTTTAGCCCTTTTGCCTCCAATCCAAGCAGCTTGCTTTTCTAAGAATTCCTCTCTGTTTTCACTCTTTAACCCCTTTGAGGGGTAGAGCCGGACGTCCCTTCTAAAACGGTGGTACTTTAAGGCTAGAGTG
>JBAYSE010000096.1:0-6276 GCA_041676265.1 Sphaerochaetaceae bacterium | reverse complement strand
TATTCCTCTCCAAGCTCGCATGATAGCCATTGCCGATGCCTATGATGCAATGACTACTGAACGCCCTTACCGCAGAGCTTTTTCGCGTAAAGAGGCCGCCCAAGAGTTGAAGGAGAATGCCTCTACCCAGTTTGACGCCCATCTAGCCCGTCTCTTTGTCGAAAGAGAGTTACAGCTCGTCTGGGAGGACCTCTAAAACTTTAATTACATCTTGTGGCTCTAAGCGGTAGCGCGAACCAACCCCCTGAAAGAAACCGTGCTCTTTTATGAGGTGGATATGGAGATCGGTGTAGAAGATCTCCCTGTTGAGTTGCTTGTTGACAACCGTCGTGTTAACCTTTTCAAACATTCCCGGTCCACCGAAGGGGGAGGGGAGTTTACCCCTCACCGAGTCAACTTTAACTTCAAAGTGGGGCTCTACCGAGATAAACTCGCCCAACCCTTTGAGTCCCAAGTCTCTGAAATATTGCATCTTCTCGGCAATTTTGGCATTACTCGTGTTGGCATGGTGGACCAATTTCTCGTCGGCGGCCAGGATGTCGACCAGTTTACGCTTATCGGGGCCGAGAAATCCCTCTAGGGTAATTACCCCCGGGGCCATCTGTTTTTGGATTTCGTCTAACGAAGGCAGCTGCTTCATGCTTTAACTCCTAAAATTTGTCGTAATAGACAGAATCTTCACTGACTCCAATGTCGTGAAGAACCTCTATACAAGCATCGATCATGCCGGGGCTTCCACAGAGGTAGGCTTCACTGTTCTCTCCGTTGGTGGCACGCCTTCTTACCACTTCGGTAATTAAGCCAACTTCCCCCTCCCACTTATCTTCAGTTGTGGGTTCACTTAAGGCGGGGATGAAGGTGAAGTTTTCCAGCCGCTTTTCAAGGGCGTACATCTCATCTAAGAGGAAGAGGTCTTGAGCAGTGCGGGCTCCAAAGAAGTAGGTTGCCCGGCGTTTATCGCCCTTTTCAGCCATATCGAGGAGGATCGATTTTATAGGGGCCATGCCGGAGCCACCGGCAATGAAAATCAGGTCTTTGTTGTTATCGCGGAGGTAGAACTCACCATAGGGGCCGTTTATCATGACGGTTTCACCCACTTTGAGGTGGGTGTGGACGTAGTTGGTACAGATGCCGTGGGGCACAAGGCGTATTTGGAGCTCTACGTGGGTTTTATCACTCGGGGAGCCGGCCATTGAATAGGCCCTGTAGACCGACTCATCGGACAACTCGTACTCGGGCACTTGGAACTGGATAAACTGTCCCGCTTTAGGCTCGATTAGTTCGGGCTCAATCAGCTTGAGGGTTACCTCTTTAATGTCGTGGGTCAGGTCGACAATTTTCTCAACGCGTGTGGTGTACTCTTTAACCAAAAAGAGCTCTTCGGGGATCGTTATCTTAATCGGAGCCTTTACTTTGAACTGGCAAGAGAGGCGCACTTGATCGGCAATCTCTTGCTCACTCATCCAAGGGAGCTCTGTGGGTAAATAGGCACCCCCGCCCTCAACAACTTGAACTTTACATAGTCCACAGGAGCCGCGTCCCCCACAGGCGCTGGGGATAAAGATCCCCTCACTGTTGAGGAGGCTAAGGAGGGGTAGGCCACCTTGAACAAGCAACTCTCTTTCGTTGTTGATAGTTATACTCACCTCTCCGTAATTACCCACCGTAGCGTCAGCGATGACTAGTAGCAGGGCTAAGAGGGTGGCAATTGCCGTAATTACCGCTACACTGATGATTAATGTGATTAGCATCTGACGCTCCTATGAGATTTGAATCATGCCGGAGAAACCCATGAAAGCCATAGCCATAAAACCGGCAATAATAAGGGCAATCCCCGCCCCCTCTAAACCGATCGGTATCTTGGCACCACGTAGTTTGTTGCGGATGCCTGCCATCGCCATAATGGCAATAAACCATCCGATACCACTACCGAGACCAAAGAAGAACGACGTGATAAAAGAGTACTCTCTGATCACTATAAAAAGGGATGCCCCTAAAATAGCGCAGTTGACGGTGATCAGTGGAAGGAAGATACCTAGGGCGAAGTAAAGATTTTCACTGTAACGTTCGATTATCATTTCAATGAGTTGCACGAAGGCCGCTATGATAATAATAAACACGATAAACCTAAGGTATTCCAGTTGAAAGGGGACCAAGACAAGGTGGTAGACAGCCCAGTTTAAGGGGGTCGTGAGGGCCAAAACAAAAGTCACGGCAACCCCCAAGCCGGCACTGGTTTCTAACTCTTTGGAGACGGCTAGGAAGGAGCACATCCCCAAGTAGTTGGTCAAAAGGATATTGTCGGTAAATATGGCGGCAAAGAAGACCGCTAACGGAAAGAGAAAGTTACCCATTTTTGCCCTCCTTCAACACTCCTTCGTGGACGATCCAGATAAAGATTGCCAACATGAAGAAGCCTCCCGGTGGCATCACCATAATAGCCCATTTGGTCCACCAAGCGCCGAGCACCTGGTAGCCCCAGATTGTTCCGCTGCCAAAAAGTTCCCTTACAAAGGCGATAATCAAGAGGACGTAGCCGTAACCCATTCCACTGGCCAGTCCATCGATGAGGGAGAGGGAGGGTTTGTTTTGGAGGGCAAAAGCCTCAACGCGTCCCATGACGATACAGTTGGTAATAATGAGTCCCACGTAGGGTCCCAGCTGTTTCCATATCTCCGGGTTGTAGGCTTTAAGCACTATGTCAACAATAATAACATAGGTGGCTATCACGAGGGTTTCAACCATCATCCTGATACGAGTTGGGATTTGCTTCCTAAAGAGGGAGATGGTCCAACTCGACAGGGCGGTGGTAAACATCACCCCTAGAACCATGACCATCGTGTTGGCCAGTTTATTAGTGACGGCTAGGGTTGAACAAATCCCGAGGATCTGCACAAATACCGGATTGTCTTTCCCTAGCGGTGTTAAGAAAGTTTTCTTTACCATTGTTCGTGCCATTTTACTCCCCCTTTCTAAGTGTGGCGCTTTCACTAATGGCGCGGTTCATTATATTTTTGAAGGCATCGCTGGTGCGCGTTGCCCCCGTAATACTATCCATCTCGGTAGTAGAAGAGGCTGTCCCCTCTTCTACCAGCGAGAAAGGCCCCTCTTTACCTTTAAATTGTTGACTAAACCAAGGCTCTTCAATGCGGGCCCCCAGCCCCGGCGTTTCACTTTGAGCGTAGACTGAAACCCCGCTAAGGGTCTTTAAGTCCCCCTCAAAGCCCACGAGCACTGTAATTTCACCCCAAAGGCCGGGGCCTTTAAAGATTTTTACGTAGCTGTCTCCCGTGGGGGTAGCCACGCGGTAAACATCGCCTTGTTCTGTGACGATTGCTTCATAGAGGGTGTTCACACTCTCTACGTCCCCACCATGCACCACAGAAGCGGCATCCAGCACACTGCGGCGTAAGAAGAAGAGCTCGTTCTTTTCGACCCGCTCACGGGTCATAAGGTACAAGGCTGCGGTCAACAAAATACAGACAATGGTTATCGCTGCCATAAAGACTAAAGGGTGAATCCGCTTAGCATAAAAGGTTTGACTCTTCATGCTTTAGCCCTCCTTTTAGCTTTTAGGTCTTTGATGTAGTAGTCAATTAGAGGGGCAAACATGTTGGCCAGCAGGATGGCAAAAGTAACCCCTTCACTCCAGTTGCTGAAGGTGCGAATGAGGACTACCAAGAGGCCAAAGAGTGCCCCGTAGATATAACGGCCGAGGTTGGTACTCTGCGAAGAGGAGACCGGGTCGGTAATCATGAAGAAAGCCCCCAAGAGGAAACTGCCACTTAAAAGGGCGTAAAGGGGGTTCACTGTAAGACCGGCTGTCCAGAGAATTGTCTGCAGTACTAGGAAGGCGACGATGGAGGAGAGGACAATTTTCCAGTTGGCGCTCTTTTTGTAGATGATGTAAAGGCCCCCTAAAATAATTAACAGGGCACTGGTTTCACCAAAACTACCACTGATGTTCCCTAAGAAGAGGTTTAACAGCGACGCATTGTGGGTTACCAGCGGGGTAGCCGCCGAGATGGCGTCGGCTTTGGTCAGCCAAGTGGCAATTCCCCCCACGTAACTCACGGCCGTTTGGGGCATCACAAAACGGGCAGTCATGGGGACGCCAAAACTGATATAAACAAAAGCCCGCGCTGTAATAGCCGGATTGAAGACATTGCGTCCAAAACCCCCAAAGACCATTTTGCCGAATACAATCCCAAAGGCGATCCCTAGAGCCGCTATCCAGAGGGGAATAGCCGGGGGGAGGGAGAGGGCATAGAGGGCACAAGAGACGAAGAGGGACTCGGTTACTTTGAGGTCGTAACGGCGAGCCATGAGCCACTCACACAGGAGGCCGGCGGCCAGTACAGCCGCCAGAACGGCTAAGAAGCGCCACCCAAAGAGGTAAATAGCTACCAAGTGGAGGGGCGCCAATGCTATTAAGACATTACGCATTGCCTGTTGTTTCTGTATTTTCACTTTATTCTCCTCCAAATAGAGACATTGTAACCTATGTTATCTCATATGTAAAAAGCTTTAGGAAATTCTTGTAAAACGGAGGGCTTCTAAAGAGAGGACCCCCTCATCGACGGTCACTTTTCCGTAAATTAGGAGGGGCACCTGCCGACTAATCAGGTAGCTATAATCTTTATAGACAGCGGGGAAGATGACCACCTCATAAAGCGCACTCTCATCCTCAAAGCTAATAAAGCTCATCACTTCATGCGCTGAAGTGTAGACGGTCTTTTGGGTTATGGGCCAACCGACCACACTGACATAGCGGTTTTTATAGTGCTCTAAAGAGGCCGCCTTAACAGCCTTCACCGGAGGAAAGAGGCTCAAGGGGTGCTTTTCCCTTAAAAAAGTCAAAGCGACCAGCTCTCGCTTTAGTTCGTCGCGTGTCGTGGTGTGTTTAAGGGCAGGCATAATAACGGGGGATGGCCGAGCAGTAAAAAGTTCCCCCTGTTCCCGAGAGGGCGCACCACCGGTCAAAAGGCGCTTCAGTTGCCCACTGCGACTAAGGGTGGGCGCTAAAGAGTCAAAAACTCCGGCATTAACTAAGGCCATCAGATCGTCTTTAGCCAATGAAACGCGCTGCGAGAACTCTGCCAGACAGGAGAAATTTTCCCCCCGCCGGCGCTCTTCAATTAGGGCTAAAGAGCCCTTGTGGCTCAGATTGGCAATGGCCATTAGCCCAATAATGAGCCTATTGTCTTGACCGTAATAGCGCAGGCGACTTTGGTTAACGTCGGGCCCTATGAGTTTTAACCCCATACGACGACACTCACTGATATAGGCTTGTGCGTGGTAGTACCCCCCTTTGTTGGAGAGGACGGCCGCCATAAACTGGGCCGGATGGTGTACCCGCAGGTAGGCGCTTTGGAAGGAGAGCATGGCGTAGGAGGCACTGTGGGCTTTACAGAAAGAGTAGCCCTCAAAGGAGAGCATCATCTCCCAAATGGCACCGATGGTCGCGGGTTCTACTTTTCGCTCTAAACACCCGGTGAAAAAGCGGGTTCTGAACGCATCTAGGTGGGCCCCCCGCTTCTTTGTGATTACCTTTCTCAGAGCGTCTGCGTCGGCTTCACTAAAGCCGGCAAGGGCTATGGCGACTTTCGAGAGGTCCTCTTGGTAGCACATAATTCCGTAGGTCTCCCCTAGAATCTCCTCAAGGAGGGGATGCAGAGGTTGCCAATGTCCCCCCTTAAGGCGCCGAATATACTCTCTAATGAACTTGTTAGCCGCCGGACGGATAATAGAAGAGTGGATCACGATATGCTCGAAGTCCCCTTTCTGACTCTTCTTCTGGAGTTGTCGCATGGCCGGCGACTCTATATAAAAGACCCCCATGGTGTCACCGCGGGCAAGAGCGGCAATCGTCGCCTCATCATCAATAGGCCGCCAAGTCAACTCATCGATCAGAATCCCCTCGGCCTTTAGGTTTTGCAGGGTATCTCTGACGACCGCTAAAGAACGATTCCCCAAGAGGTCTATCTTGACCAATTTAGCCGCTTCACACCCCCTTTTATCCCACTCTAAAAGGGGGTACCCCTCTAAAGAGGTCTCCACCACAGCGTAGTTACTAATAGGCTCTGGGGTAATAACCACCCCTCCGCAGTGGAGGGAGAGGTGGTGGGGGAACCCCTGTAAGAAAGTGGCAATCGCCTTAATTTCATCCCCTAAATGGTCACTGGGAAGCTTAGAGAGACCGTAGACCCTAAGGGTCTCGCGAAGGGCGGAGCGGAGTCTAAAGCGGTTATGGTTGGCTACCCGACCACAGTGGTC
>JBAYSE010000095.1:0-6372 GCA_041676265.1 Sphaerochaetaceae bacterium | reverse complement strand
GGGTTGGAAAAAGTTTCTATTAGAGTAGAAGACACAACAGATAAGCCCAGTTTTTCAAAATTAAAAGAGAGTTCTTTTTCGTAGTTTTTCATTTGGAACCTCCCTTTTGATGAATGCAATAAAGATCGTTTATTGGTATTTCATTTGTTTCATTTTGGGATTTAACTTGGGAATATTCATCAGCTTCCTTTAATGTTTTGGCAATCGTATTTATTGCTTTGTAGGAGTAAAAACCGTTTTGTAGGGCTGATTCACAAGCTTTTTCTAGACAAGTTGCTCCAAAGCGTTTGGCAATTCGTAATACTCCTACACAACTTCTGTAGCTTTGAACTTCAAATTCTCTACTTGCTAATATTTTTCCAATCATTTGCTGTGTAAAAGGTCCAATTCTACGACTTTGACTTAAAAAGTAGGGACCAGACCAAAGCAAATAGTCAGCATGACGGTCATGAATATGTTTGGCATCGGTACTTCGTTGACCTTTGAATCTACAGCGACTGTGTTGTGCTATTAATTTGCTACTTTTTCTATCGTAGATAAATACTTTTTGTACTGATGCTTTGACCAATACCTTATCTTTTATATATTTAGGTGGTACGCTGTAAAAAGCCTTGGCAAACTGAATGTGGTAGTCAGGAGCTACTGTTGCTACTCTCCTTTCAAAAAGTTCAAAGGGTTTGAGAGGAAGTGGCAGCAGTTCTTTTTGTTCAATCTCTTTGAACAAAAGGAGTCTACTGCCATCTTTCTTTTTGAATTCATCTGCATTTAATTTGTCCATTAGTTCCCAAATACTGTTATTCATATCTTCTAAGGAGAAAAACTTCTGGTTGCGTAATGCCCCTATAATTTGCCTTGAAGCATAGCCAACGGTACCTTCTACTACGTTTTTGTCCCTTGGAGATTTTACTCTTGCTGGTATTACTGCTGTTTTGTAATGCTCTGCTAATTCAACCATAGCAACGTTTAGAGTGGGTTCGTATTTGTCGGTTTTAATGATGGCACTTTTTAAGTTGTCGGGTCGCAATATTAAAGGAACTCCCTCAAAAAATGTGAGAGCATTTACTGTTGCTGTAATCCATGAGTGTAGTTTCTCATCACTAAAAGCTTGAGCATAAAAGTAACCACTAAATGGAAAAGTTGCTACAAATAAGTGACATTTAATTGTATCGTCAGTTAATTTGTTACTTAACAAAAGTGATGAGCCAGACCAATCTAATTCTAACACTTCCCCAGGGCGATGGTTTTGACTTAAGCTTGGATTATTTTGATGTGACCATTGGTTAAACAAACTATTAAATTGGCTGATACTGTAACCTTTTAAACTTTTACTTTTAGCTTGCACTAAATATTCTGCCCAAAGTAAACCTTTAGTTACATGTGGTTTTTGCAACTCTTCATTTAGCGAATTAAAATCGGGTAAAAGATATTGGGGATCTCTTGATGTGGTTGGCCTTTCATAAAGCTTCGCTCTTAATTCTTCATTAGTTACACTTTCACTAATTGGTAAAGAAAGACCTTTCTCTTTCACTCTTTTGATGCATAAAGAAACTGCATCTCTTGAACAGCCTAAACTTGAGGCTATTGCTCTTTGGCTGTATCCTCCACAATACATGCGAAGGATTTCCTTGTAATTGGTCATAGATGACCTTCTTGAATAGTTTTCCGCATGCTACGCATGCGCCATTCAAGGTTGTAACATCATTAATAATTTTAGTGGTAGGGTTTGCTTAAGCCGCGTGGCCGAGGTACGCCGGCGAACTCAACGCTTACCAATAGAGTGTCCATGAGCTAATTTTTCCCTTACATAAGGACTTTTTTCATAGTCATAAAAATTTCTCAAGAAAGTAACAAAGTCTTGGTTATCAGCTTGTTTGGTTTTACCCAACAGTCCCCTTACTTTGAGGATCTCAACGATTCGATTGGCATCCTTGTAATCGAGGTCAACTGTTTTTAGAGAGTTGAATAATTGGGCTAGGGAATACTGTTTTGATAAATCAGTGGTTTCTTTGCTGGTTTTAATCTTTCCTGTTAAGACCCAATTGCCAGCAACTGCTGAGGCCATATCACGATCAGTTTGGCCTGTACTTTTTGCGCTGAGAACTGTCTCTGTTTCAGGGTCGACTAATCTTGCGTACCAATACTTGCCACGCTTAGAAAGGTAAAAAGGCTTACGGCTCATATGCCATCTCCAGTGGTGCCATTACTGTGTTTGTCACATTTTGTGGCACATTGTTGATGCAATAAGCTGTCGGTTTTTCCGTAAGCTTCGCATTTTCTTACGAAGTAAGAAGCTATACTATGGGCCCAGCTGGACTTGAACCAGCGACCCACGGATTATGAGTCCGATGCTCTAACCAACTGAGCTATGGGCCCGACCTTGAAGATAATAAGAGGATTAGGCGGGGGTGTCAACTATTCTGAGAAGGGGTTTTGTTCACTTCTGAGCAGAATATCGGAGAAACCTAGGCTATTAAGTACTTTTATACTCTCTTCTAGTTCATCTTGGCTAATCCATCTTAAAGTGAGGCGCAGTAGGGAGTTTGGGGTAACCTCTACAGTTGGTTTAAAGCCCAACTCTTGGAACTTTACGTAAAGATTGTAGAGGTTTTGGGTATTGGCAAAACTCCCTATTTGTACCTTGTACCATCCTGTGTCGCCCGGTCTATCATATTTTGAATCTACCTTAGTGGGTACTTGTAATATCTCGAGCTCTACCTCAGTAATCCCTTTCTCATACATATCTAGCGCTTTAGCTGCGGTGGGCGTCAAATCTATAATCCGTCCTTCGACAAAGGGACCTCGGTCGTTAATTTTGACATCTACAGAGAGGCCATTGGAGAGATTGTAAACGCGTACCACGGTGCCGAAGGTGAGGCTCTTGTGGGCAGCAGTGAAGGCCTCAGGGTTGAAGACCTCTCCATTGGCCGTTAGAGCGCCCTCTTCTTCACTCGTATACCATGAAGCAATCCCCTTCTCGGCGAAAAGGAGCGTTGGAATGAGTAATATTAAGAGGACAAATGTCCAAAACCTCATATGGTGATTATAAAGAAAGTTGCCGTAAAACTCTACTTGTATTGCTCAAAAATACTCTTCCCGCTATAATCCCCCTCATGAGTACTGAACCTAAATCTTTCCATTGGGCAGATATATATGCCGATAAAATTGTCAGGGAAAAGGGACCGAAGGAGCTCTACACCTGTGCCTCAGGTATTACCCCTTCAGGAACCGTTCACATAGGAAACTTCCGTGAAATTATCTCAGTTGAGTTAATTGTGCGTGCACTGCGTGACAAGGGGTACAAAGTGCGCTTTATCTACTCATGGGATGACTATGACGTTTTCAGAAAAGTCCCCAAGAACATGCCCAAGCCCGAGTTGCTAGCGACCTATCTCCGTAAGCCTATCACTCTAGTGCCTGACACTACCGATAGGTATAGTAACTACGCTGAGGCTAATGAGGCCGCGGTTGAGAACCTCCTCCCTATAGTAGGTATTGAACCTGAATACCTCTACCAAGCTCAAAAGTACCGCTCTTCAGAGTATGCCACAATGATGAAGGTTGCCTTAGAGAATAGGGATGCCATCAAAGCAATCCTAGATAAGTACAGGACAACACCATTGGGCGCTGACTGGTATCCAATTTCTGTCTTTAGTAGTTTTACCGATAAAGATACAACCACCGTTTTAGGCTGGGATGGTGAATGGGTCATTACCTACCGTGATGATGAGAGTGGCAAAGAGGAGAGTGTCGACTTAAGGAATACCAGTATTGCAAAACTCCCATGGAGAATAGACTGGCCAATGCGATGGGCCTATGAAGGGGTCGACTTTGAGCCGGCCGGTAAAGACCACCACAGCGAGGGGGGCTCTTTCGATACCTCCAAACATATAGTCAAACTTTTTGGTAGCGAGGCACCAGTCTCCTTCCAATACGATTTTATCAGCATCAAGGGGCGCGGAGGAAAGATCTCCTCTTCTTCTGGTGAGGTTATCTCTTTACCCGATGTATTGGAGGTTTATACCCCTGAAGTGACCCGTTACCTCTTTGCCAGTACACGCCCTAATACCGAGTTCTCCATCTCTTTTGACCTTGATGTCCTCAAAATTTACGAAGACTACGATACCTGCGAAAGAATCTACTTCAATCTGCAGGCAGCCAACGAAAAACGAAAGGCTAAAGAGAAGCGAATTTATGAATTGTCGCAAGTCGGTGAGATTCCCCGTGAAGCCAGCTACCAAATCCCCTTCCGCCACCTTTGTAATCTCTTACAAATCAGTGGGGGAGATATTGATGCCGTTGTAGAGGGGTTTGACGACCTCCTCCCCTCGCAAGAGAAGAGGCTCAGAGAGCGCTGCGTGTGTGCCTGGAACTGGATAAGTAACTACAGTCCCGAGGATTTCAGGTGGATTCTAAGAGGTAGTAATGACCCTCTTGCCCAGATTCCAGATGAAATGCAAGCAGGCATTCAAGAGCTTTACACAACTGTTGAGGCATTAGAAAAAATCGATGAAAAACAGCTCAGTGAAAAAATCTATGAAATAGCACATCGCTACGAAATAGAGCCACCAGAGTTTTTCAAAGCAATCTACACCATTATTATAGGGAAGGAGAGAGGACCGAAACTCGCCGGGTTTATTATAACTTGTGGTAAAGGGAAGATTCTCCCTATTTTGAAACGCCACATCTAAAGAATTTCATCAAGAATAGCCTTGTTTTGCCGCCACCTGGGATTACTTTTAACCCGTAAGTCTAAGTGGAGTTTTTTCTGGGGGAAAAGGCGCTTAATATCTTTGAAAGCAGCTTGCCGAATCTGCTTAATGCCTCCCCCTTTGTGCCCTACAACAATCCCCTTTTGGCTCTCCCGTTCGACAAAGATAAAGGCTCTTACCCAAATAGACTCTTCCTCTTCTGTATACTCTAAGTCGGCAACTTCCACATAGATAGCATGGGGGAGCTCTTCACTAACGAGGGCTATCGCTTTTTCTCTAATTATTTCAGAGATTCTGAATTCTAAGGGCTGATCTGTATAGGCCTCTTGGGGGTAGAGGAGGGCTCCTTCCGGGGCTAATTTAAACAATTCAATTAAAAGTTCATCTACTCCCTTATCGTCCTTAGCTGAGAGGGGGAGAATTTGGGCTTTTGGGAACTGATTAGAGAAAAAAGCAGTAGTTTCACTAACTTCCTGTTCACTGGCGATGTCGCATTTATTGAGGGCAATTACCATAGGGGTGCGGATTTTCTTCAAGAGCTCAATTATTGCCTCTTCTTCAGGACCAGCCGGTCGCTTAACATCCACTAAATAGAGGATTAGGTCAGACTCTGCAAAAGAGGAGCGGGTGGTCTCCTGTAATCTCAAGTTTAACGTACGCTTACTTTGCTGGTAACCGGGGGTGTCTAAGAGGATTAACTGTCCCCGCTGGTCGGTATAAATCCCTCTGATGATATTCCTAGTAGTTTGAGGGACTGAAGAGGTGATTGATACTTTCCCCTCACAGATAGTGTTAATGAGGGTCGATTTTCCACTGGAAGGTCTACCCACTACGGTAACGGTTGCACATTTCATAGTGAAACTATAAAGTGGGGAAGAAAAAGAGTAAATAGAGGACCCTCTTTCCTTTTGAGACAATCCTCCTTATAATCTACTAATTAGGAGTTTTTTTGATGGCAGAGCAAGATAAAAAAGAGACCACCAGCGATGTAATGGGTGAAAAATATTTGCAAACTCGCTCCATAATGCTGAGTGGCAGTATCGACAAAGAGAGTGCCGAAAAGGTCATTAAGCAGATGTTGGTGCTAGAAGCGGAAAACGATGAACCTATTAAAATCTTTATCAACTCCCCCGGAGGGGATGTCGACGCCGGTTTTGCTATTTACGACATGGCACGGTTTATTAAGAACGAAGTTTACATGATTGGTATGGGGTTAGTGGCAAGTGCTGCCACTTTGGTTCTTCTGGCAGTTCCGGCTGAGAGACGACTCGGTTTGCCCAACTCCAGCTACTTGATTCACCAGCCGATGAGCCGCATGGAAGGAGTAGCTACCGATATCGAAATTTATGCTAGGC
Source organism: Sphaerochaetaceae bacterium (assembly GCA_041676265.1). Classification (GTDB taxonomy): domain Bacteria; phylum Spirochaetota; class Spirochaetia; order Sphaerochaetales; family Sphaerochaetaceae; genus DUOJ01. Next base: position 308 of record JBAYSE010000095.1, on the reverse strand, counting down.
AGTTGGAGAAGATTAGGGACCGCCTAAACCTGATTATTAGCCAAGAGACCGGCCAAGCGCTTGAGGTTGTCCAAAGAGATACCGATAGGGACCACTGGCTCTTTGCTGAAGAAGCCTTAAAGTATGGTCTTATTAGCCGCATAATTGAAAGTAGTACCCAGTTATAGAGTTTAAAGAAGTAAAAATAGCCCCCGGAGAGTTATCTCTTTAGGGGGTCTTTTGTTGTTAAAGCGAACTTTATTTGTATTTATCACAGTTGCACTGGTTATCTTTGCCAGTTGCGGTTGCGACTTAGAAAATCACTCAGC
>JBAYSE010000094.1:0-6386 GCA_041676265.1 Sphaerochaetaceae bacterium | reverse complement strand
TCGGAGCTGCAAACTCTCCTTGGGGAAGATCTAAAAACTATTTCAAAACAGGTGAATAAATGGTACTGTAATCACTGAACAATTTTAGCCTTTTTAAGGTACTGTTTTCACTGAACGTTCACATTGCTAAAATTTATAACAGGCGCTACTATTGAGGTATGGAAAAGTTAGTCACCACCCAGACAATGGAAAACATTGACAGGCGCGCCCAGAGTGAATGGGAGATTCCCCCTCTCCTTTTAATGGAAAATGCCGGGGTGAAAGGGTGGCAGGCTTTTATCGCTTCCGCTGAAAAACAGTGGTATACGCAGTCCATCGTGTTTGTCGCCGGTGGTGGCAACAATGGGGGGGATGCCTTGGTGATGGCTCGCGAAGCCCACCTCACCGGGTTTACCAAAATAAAGCTTATTTTAGTAGGCTCGCGCTTAAGTGAGGCGGCCCTTATCCAGCGGAAAATAGTCACTCGTTTAGGCCTACCCATGCTTGAATCTGGGACAAATGAAGCACGTGAAGAGTTAATGCGGGCCTCTTTGATTATCGACGGAATAGTGGGGACAGGCCTTAGGGGCCCCTTAAAGGGAGAGGCAGAGGAATTAGTAAAATTCATCAATGCCCAAAAGGAGAGGGGTGCCCATATCCTTTCAATCGACGCCCCCTCAGGGTGTAGTGATACTTTTCCAGCCAATGCGGTGCATGTCTTAGCCGATACAACGGTTACTATGGGGCTGGGGAAAAGTTGTGCCTACCATCCTTATAACCGGGAGGGGTGGGGAGAGATTTTAAAGGTTAACCCCTCTTTTCCCCTGCAGCTCCTTGAAGAGGCTCCCCCAGAGGCCTTCTTGAGTTATCCACAAGAACTCACCTTAGCAAAGCTGGAAGAAAGTGCTTACAAAAACAGACGGGGTCACTTAGCCCTTTTTGCCGGTAGCACCACCTATCCGGGAGCTGCAAAATTGGCAGCTAAAGGGGCTTTTAACAGTCGCTGTGGCTTGGTGACCCTTTTTGGTGACAGTGCCTTAAAGCCCCTTGTTGCTCAGGAGAGTAGCTCTCTAATCTTGAGAGAGAGTCCAGTGCGCTTCAATGAACTCAAGGGGGATTACAACGCAATTGTAGCGGGCCCCGGCTGGTCACAAGGGGAGGGTAAACAACTCTTGGAGATCTTAAGTAGCGCTCTCCCACTGGTTTTAGATGCCGCTGCCATAGACCTCTTTGCTACCCTCTTAGCAACAGAGCGCATTGGTAAAACAGAACATGGGCCTTTGGTATTAACCCCCCATCCGGGAGAACTGAACAGGCTCTTAGAGACCCTTTATATGCCACTATTGGCCCAAGAGTGTGGACCCGCCTCTTCCAGTGAAGAGTTCTTAGGGGCGCTTAAGAAGATTGTGCACCTTTTTGAAGTGACCTTGGTCTACAAGAGTAGCCTTATTTGGATTGTTGACCCTAATCATCCTCCGGTGGTTGTTGAAGGACGTAACAATGCCATGGGAGTGGCCGGTAGCGGTGACGTTTTAAGCGGAATCATCGGCTCCCTTTTGGCTCAAGGGTTGCCCCCCTTTGAGGCGGCTCATACGGGAGTCTTGATCCATCAACAGGCAGGCCTCGCAGGGAGAGAGAAGTGGGGTTACTTTGACAGTGAAACTTTAGTTAATGAAGTTGGGTTGGTATGCCGCCGCGCTGAGGAGAGGTTATGAGTTACCAGGTCTACCTTTTGACCGTTTTTTACCTATGTTTGAGTGCACTCGTGTTATTGGCAGACGAGTATGGAGGGAAAAGTCATCTTTTGCTGTGGCTTAAAAATAGTGTTAGTGGGAGTTTTTACACCCATCTCTGCCTAATAATTGTGGGTGTTTTACTCACTTCCTGGAAGATATTTAAGCCTGTCGCTCCGGGGCCACTTCTGCTAGGGGATCTTTTACCCGTTGTTGGTCTTTTAATTATGAGTGTCTACTACACAGTGCAACTGCGTCACTTCAAGGGAGAGGGGAAGCTTAAAGTTGTTGAGCAGACCAGCGACTACCTTGAGCGCCATAAACGCAACTTGGGCTATTTCCTTCTAGCGACTGCCGCTCTCCACTTCCTCTTTCCCCGGGCGGTTCTCATTTAAACTAGAGGATTGTGCCGTCGGGAATAATGGCATTCTTTTGAATCACAATAATCCCATCATGGATTGAGTAGTTGGTGTAATCCCCCTCTTGGCGTTGGATTTCATCGATTCCGATGCGGCATCCCTCTCCGATACGGGCGTTTTGGTCAATTATGGCTTTGCGGATAATGGTCCCTTTGCCAATCCCTATATTGGGTATTCCTTTGCGCTTATTCTCGGCCTTCTCATCAGGTGTCTCATAATAAGAGGCCCCCATGCAGTAGACTCCATCTAAACTGGCGCCTGACTCAATTAGGGTGCGTACCCCAATAATCGAGTTGACAATATAGGCATTGGTAATAATTGAGCCCTCGCTTGTTAAAGAGTAACTAATGTTACAGAAGTTTACTTTCGTGGCAGGTAAATGGCGCCTATGGGTGTAGATTGGCATATTCTCGTTGTAGAAGTTAAACGAAGGGGTAAGTGAGGCTAAGTCTAAGTTTATCTCATAAAACGCCTTGATTGTCCCAATATCTTCCCAGAAACCATCGAAAAGGTAGGCATTTACCTTCTCCGTTTTTATAACATCGGGGATGATTTCTTTACCGAAATCGGTTGCCGTGTTGGTCTCTAACAGTTCATGCATAGCTTTAGCATTAAAGATGTAGATTCCCATAGAGGCGAGGTACTCATTTTTTTCACTTGGTTCTTTATTGAGGCTCTCTTTGAGGAGTTTTACCGGTATTTTGTACTCACTAATATCGTAATCGGGGGCTGGTTTTTCGTAGAATTTTTTAACTACACCACTCTCGTCTGCTCCGATAATCCCTAAACCAGTTGCCTCTTGGCGACTAATGGTCTTGGCGGCAATTGTTAGAACGGCACCACTGGCAATGTGCGATTCCAACATCTCACGGTAGTCCATTCGGTAGAGTTGGTCTCCTGAAAGGATGATGTAGTACTCGGCCTCCTGGTCCTCAAAGTGCTTCACATTTTTGCGCACTGCATCGGCAGTTCCTTGGTACCAATCGTTGGTGTGGTAGGTTTGTTCCGCCGCCAGGATTTCAACAAAACCATTGCTAAAGGTGTCAAAAATGTAAGTGTTGGCAATATGGTTGTGCAAGGACGCTGTATTAAATTGGGTGAGGATGTAGATCTGTTTAATTCCGCTGTTAATGCAGTTGGAGATGGGGATATCGACAAGGCGATATTTCCCGGCAAAAGGGACGGCTGGTTTAGCTCTGTCCTTCGTTAAAGGATAGAGTCGGGTCCCTTTTCCACCACCTAATACGATTGCAATGGCCCTTTTCTTCTTTACCATTTGTTACCCCTTTAGAGCTTTTTTATAGATTTTTACATATTCTTGGGCTGAATTCAACCAAGAAAAGTCAATGAGCATCCCCCGTTTTCTAATTGTATTAAACTCCTCTACATTTGAGTTATAAAGCTCTACAGAGCGTTCTACGGCGCTGTAAAGCTCTCCTTTGGTCAATTCATCAAAAAGAATGCCGGTTCCCCCCTCCTCTGAGATGTCGATAATCGAATCTTTGAGGCCTCCCGTACGTCTTGCTACGGGGATTGTACCATAACGGAGGGAATACATCTGGTTGAGGCCACAGGGCTCCCAACGGCTCGGCATAAAGAAAAAGTCACTACCGGCTTCTGCCAGATGGGCAGCTTCATTGCTAAAGATAAAATTTACCGACAGATTTGGATAGAGCTGATCTAGAGCTTTCAACTTATCTTCTATTTCTTGGTCGCCGGTCCCGATAATTAAAAATTGCAGAGGAAAGTCGCTGATTATTTGCTCCAGAGCAGAGGGGGAGCCTTGGAGGAGTTCCACAAATCCCTTCTGTTCGGAGAGTCGGCTCACCATGGCAAAGAGCGGTACGTTGGCCGCCACGCTTAAGTTAAAGCGTTTTTGCAACTCCTCTTTTAGATGTGCTTTACCACTAAGGTCGTCTTCACTGTAATGGGTAGCTAAGAGTCTATCGCTACGCGGGTCCCACTCTGCGGTGTCGATACCGTTTAAAATGCCGTGGAGGTCTTGACTTCTCTTTCTCAGCAGCTCATCAAGGCCACATCCGTACTCCTCTTCTTGGATTTCTTGAGCGTAGGTGGGGCTTACCGTTGTGATTACCGCAGCTCTCTCGAGGGCCGCTTTCAGCATATTAACCCTTTTCTCGGGGCCGTTTGTCATTAAGAATTCCGACTGGATTTCGACATTGGCCAAAAGGAGGTCAAGACGACTAAAAATACCTTGGTAGGCGAGGTTGTGTATAGTGAAAACCACGCACCCTTCTGGTACTAAATAGGGGAGGAAGCCGCTGGTCCAATCGTGCCCGTGGTAGATTTGTGGGGACCATTTTAACGCCTTGCAAAGGGCTACCACCGCTTTGGTTAAGAGGGTATACCTCAAAAGATTGTCGTTGTAGGGCTTGTAGGAGGTCTCACCATAGATGCCGCGCCGTTCACTGTACCAAGGGTGGTCGACTAAATAGACGGACAAGTTCCCCTCTTTTTTCTCTTTGAAGCCCACTCGTTCGATTTTGTGGCCAATTTCCACCTCTACCGTGAGGGGTAGCGCGGAGAACTCTCCATCATCGGTGGAGCCGTAGCGAGGAATCGCAAGGCGTACATCATTATTGAGCTCACTAAGTGCTTTTGACAGTGAAGAAGCCACGTCCGCTAAACCTCCCGATTTGGAGTAAGGGACAGCCTCGCTTGAGATCATCATTATCTTCATAGCTAATTAGACCCCGTTAAAGGGCACTCGTCAAGCGTTTTTAGCGATTAAACGTAGGCTTGACCCCGCAGTTCATCAATATATTCGCTGGCAGCATGGGCGGCAACGGCACCATCGGATGCCGAGGTAACCACTTGTCTAAAAGGGGTGTTTCTAACATCCCCAACAGCGAAAATACCGGGCATGGAGGTGTGCATCAATTCGTTGGTCACTATGTAGCCCCCTTCATCGAGTTCAAGGTCGGGGATTAAGTCGACCCGGGGGTCGGCACCGATAAAGACGAAGACAGCATCAAACTCCTCTTCGTAATCGCGATTGGTGGCAATATCGTGTAAAGAGACACCCGTCACCTGTTTGCCGTTGCCTTTGATAGCATTGACTGTGTGCATGAAGCGCACCTCAATATGGTCATTATGCTCCACATTGCTGGCAATACTCCGTTGAGCCCTAAAACGATCTTTGCGGTGCACAACCACAATTTGGTCACTGAGTTTGCTTAAATAGAGGGCCTCTGTACAGGCTGAGTCGCCCCCGCCAACTACCAGCATCCGTTTCCCTTTAAAGAAGGGGCCATCACAAGTAGCACAGTAGGAGACCCCTCTGCCTTGGTATTCGCCCTCGCCGGGAACTCCAAGTTCTCGGCGCTTGGCACCGGTGGCCAGAATGATAGCCGGAACAGTATAAACTCCATCCTCACTGGTAACGCGGTAGTAACCCTCATCATTACGTTCGATCCCCTTAATCCCTCCATAATGGAATACCGCACCAAACTGTTCAGCCTGTTTAGTGAAGTTATCGGCAAGCTCAAAACCGCTTAAGGGTTTGTCAAAGCCGGGGTAGTTTTCTAAATTGTCGATGGTTAATAGGAGTCCGCCGGGGGCCATCTCTTCAAAGAGATGGGTATTTAGCCCAGCTCTAGCTGCGTATTGAGCAGCCGATAGGCCTGCCACGCCACCGCCAATTATAATGATATCAGGTTGCTTTTCACTCATCTTGTTCCTCTTTACTTCTTTTTTCTCTATCCTCTAAAGATACTTCAGCATCGCTCTTTCGGATATAGGTGGGACCCTTATTGGGAGGGTCTGCTCCTCGCTCTAAGAACAATTTTTTACCTATTTCTATCATAGATTCGCCTAAATCGCGGTATTTTAAATAATCGGCGTAAATTTTTGTCTTAATCCCTTGCTTCGTGACTTCATCACAAATCTTGTTAGAGAGTTCTTGAGCATCCGGGCCGGCAACCATAATAGATCCATAAGGGGCAATTAAAGTGACTATTTCTTTAATTTGTCCATCAATGTCGGCACTTAAGCGCTTACCTTGGTTAAAAAGAGCACAGTAGTAACGTCGTTTTTTAGCATCCAAGGCAGCTAGAACAGGCATTTCCAAAGACCTTAAAGGGTAGGCCAATACCTCAGTGGTAGAGACACTCACCAGCGGAATATTAGAGCCAAAGGCAATCCCCTTGGCTGTTGCATAACCCACGCGCAGTGAGGTGAAAGAACCCGGCCCTTCAGAGGTGAGTACTAAATCGAGGTCTTTAAGTTTAAGGGG
>JBAYSE010000093.1:0-6483 GCA_041676265.1 Sphaerochaetaceae bacterium | reverse complement strand
GTTTATGTCTCCAGTCAAATGGTCAACTATGTAATAATGGTGATGGGAACAAAGTATGCCAAAACTGTCTACATCTTCTCCAACCAAATTGATACCCTAAAGAGACATGTAATTGATGAGTTGCAACATGGAGGGACCGTTTTCACCGGTACCGGTATTTACACCGGCCAGGAGCGGCAGATGTTGATGACAATTATACCCAATCAGAAAATTGGGCGCTTAACCAGCTTAGTTAACCGACTAGACAGCGAGGCATTTATGGTAGTAGAGGAGGCCTACAAGGTCTTGGGAGAGGGCTTCACCCCCATCTCCCAAGCTGCTGTAGACCACTTAGAGCCCAAGCGGAAGAGTTAATGAGACCACAACTTCTTTGGATAGATTCCCTGTTCAACTTTCTCTTTTATCTTCTGTTTCACTAAATCGCGGTCTTCTTGGTAGGTCATGCCGAACCATTGTTCACCGGTGGTGTAAAAGCGCATCCTCCCCAGGCCCCGTTTAACGATTAGGTTAGCCCCCTCTGGGAGGTAGGACTCTTCCTTCTCACTGGTTACCGCCGTTTTCAAAAACTCTTGAAAATACTCTTCGTAGAAGTCGATAGCTGTGGGGGCAAAGCCAAAGAAATTCATAGAGACATACTCATCTCCGGTTAATAAAATCTCTTTAGCGTCAACTTTAGAGTAAATTGCAGTGCCTTTGTGATAAATCTCCTTGTGCTCTTGCATGGAGACTAAGTAGCCCTCTTCGACTTCACAAATGGCGCGTGACACAGAGCCATTGAGACTGGTTGTGTTACGCAAAATAAAACCAACATTGGCATGTTCGACTGAGGAGTTATCGAGGGCACTGAGGTGTTGACCCATCAAGGCAAACGGTTCTCTGCCATAGTAGTCATCACTGTTGATAATGCTAAAGGGGCGGTCTATCTCCCCTTTGGCACATAGCAAGGCATGAACAGTCCCCCAAGGCTTTGTGCGCCCTTGAGAGGCTTCTATCTGTTGGGCACTCAAAAGAGAATCGAGTTCTTGAAAGACATAAGTGGCATCACAGTTAGCCGCAATACGATCAAAGACCCGCTCGCGGAAATCTTTCTCTATATCTTTTCTAATCACAAAAACAATTTTCCCAAATCCGTTGTGTAACGCATCGTAGGTGGCATAATCGAGGAGGGCCTCGTTGTCTAACCCAATGGCATCAATTTGTTTTATTCCGCCATAACGGCTCCCGAAACCCGCCGCCATGACTACTAATGTTGGCTTCATTGTACTCCTCCTAAGAGTGGACTATAACACAGAGGTAAAAAAAGTCACACCCTGATTAAGTTTCCACCATAGGTGAGCCCGGCACCAAAACCGACAGTTAAGAGCACTTGTCCCGCCTTGAGGAGATTACTCGCTTCCATCTCTCGCAATGCAATAGGAATCGAAGCGGCCGAGGTATTAGCATATTCGGCGATATTCATAAAAAATTTAGACTCTTCAATTTTTAGCCTGCGGGCAGCGGCCTTAATAATCCTCTCATTAGCTTGATGGGGGACAATCCAGTCAATCTGCTCAAGGGTGAGATTATTACGCTCCAGCAACTCTTCGAGGGTGGCACTGAGGACTTTTACGGCAAAATTATAGACCGCCTTACCATTCATTTGGAGTTTAGAAGTTGCTCTATCGAGTAAGAGGTAATCAAAACCATCCCCTTGGGCATGCAGAACCGAGTCAATAATAACCCCATGCGAGCTTTCACCAACCAGAGCACAACCGGCTCCGTCTCCAAATAAAACGGCGGTATTGCGGTCGGTCCAATCAACAATCGCCGAGAGTTTTTCACTGCCTACCACTAAAACCGATTGCAGCGACTGCGTTGCCACCAGTGAACGCGCCAAGGCAAGGCCATAGATGAAACCGGTACACCCCGCTGCTAGGTCGAAAGCGGGAATCGTGGTGAGGCCCAGTTTGTGTTGCAATAGGCAGGCAGTCGAGGGAAACCCTTTATAATCTTGACTGGCCGTCGCCACTATGATACCGCCGATCTCCTCTTTAGTTACAGCATTTCTGGACAATAGATCATTGACTGCCTCTAGGGCTAAATCACTGGTAGTGACCTCTTCTTCTGCGATGTGGCGGTTTTTGATCCCCGTATGGGAGACAATCCATTCATCACTGGTGTCGAGAAATTTAGCTAACTCTGCGTTGGAGACTTTTTTAGGCGGAGTGTATGAACCTAAGGCTCTAATCCCAATTTGATTGAAAGACATGGCGACCCCCTTGTATTACTTAATCGTTATTTTTGACACTATCCAAAGAAACTGTCAACTATTTATATTGACAGTTTTGCCGCTTAGTGTCAAAATAAATTAATTTTGAGGAGCTTATGAACAGAGTTGTTGTTGAAAATGAGCTGTGTAAAGGGTGTGCTGTTTGTGTCGCTGAGTGCCCTCAACAGGCCTTAATCATGGGTACTGAACTGAATTCTCTCGGTTATAACTACGTTTTATTCCTCCCTGCTAAAGGCTGTACCGCTTGCACCTATTGCTTTTTGAATTGCCCTGAGCCTGGTGCTCTAACCGTCCTAAAAGAGGTCAACTAGATGCCTAAAAGAGTTGTTACCGGTAACGAAGCCCTTATATTAGGAGCTTTAATGGCCGATTGTACCCATTTCTTTGGCTACCCCATAACACCGGCTAGTGAAGTCGCCGAAGCGGCTGCCCACTACTTTCCCGCCAGTGGTCGCACTTTTTTACAAGCAGAATCGGAACTTAGCGCTATTAATATGCTCTATGGAGCTTCTAGTTGTGGCGCTAGGGCCATGACTGCTTCCAGCGGGCCGGGAATCGCCCTCATGGGTGAAGGGCTCAGTTATCTGGCGGGAGCGCGCCTACCGGCGGTGATTGTCGATATCCAGCGAGCCGGACCGGGACTGGGTAATATCTGGCCAGAGCAGAGTGATTACAATATGGTGGTAAAAGGGGGCGGTCACGGCAATTATTCAAATATTGTCTTAACGCCCGCATCTGTGCAAGAGATGTACGATTTCACTAAAAAAGCTTTTGATTTAGCCCAAAAATACCGGATGAATGTTTTTATTTTAGCCGACGGCTACTTAGGGCAGATGATGGAAGCCCTTGAAATCGACTCGTCACCCGAGATCAACAAACGCCAAGAATGGGCCCTCTACGGAGATAAAGCAAGTCGCGACCACCTCATAACCTCAATTTATATGAGCGTCGAGAAGCAAAGCGACCATAACAAACTCTTGCAAGCAGTTTACAGGGAGGTCGAAGAGAAAGAAGTTGACTGGCAAGAGTATAACACAGAACAAAGCTCGATCCTCATGATAGCTTACGGAATCACAAGCCGCATTTGCCGCAGTGCCATTGAACAGCTGAAAGCGAGGGGCACTGAGGTGGGATTGCTACGCTTAAAGAGTGCCTTCCCCTTCCCCAAAAAGAGACTTAAAGAACTAAGTGCAAGCCATAAGCGCTTAATAGTAGTTGAGATGAGTAGTGGCCAGATGGCCGATGATGTCGTTTTAGCCACCGGTAATTTAGCAGTGGAGAAGTTTTTAACCTACGGCGGAAAAATCCCCACAGTCGCCGAGTTAATAACTTACGTTGAGGGGGGTCCGCAATGGTAAATACAGTCCAAGTTGCCGCCAAAAGTGACTCTTTTTACAGATGCTTCAGCCGTAAAGAGGAGAATCAACTGACTACCCACTACTGCCCAGGCTGTGGTCATGGAATAATCCACAAATTAGTCGCCTCCGTAATAGACCAACTAAAGGTTCAAGACAGAACAATATTTCTATCTCCGGTGGGGTGTTCTGTTTTTGCCTACTACTATTTTGACACGGGCAATATTCAGTGTAGCCACGGCAGAGCTCCTGCCGTCGCCACAGGGGTTAAAAGGGCCTTAGAGGATGCTGTTGTCATCAGTTACCAAGGTGATGGTGATTTGGCTTCTATTGGTATGACCGAGATAATCCACGCAGCTAATCGCGGAGAGCTGTTCACTGTCATCTTCATAAACAATGCAACTTACGGAATGACCGGTGGTCAAATGGCCCCAACTACCCCCTTGGGCGAAAAATCGGTAACATCCCCTACCGGACGCTCTTTCGATAACGATGGAATGCCCCTTAAAATGGCTGAGTTAATCGCTACTTTAGAGGCACCGGTCTTTGTCCAGCGGTGTTCCGTAACCACTACTAAAGAGATCTTGAGCACCAAACGAGCCATTCGTAAAGCGCTGGAGAACCAGATTAATAGGGTAGGTTTCTCTTTCATTGAAATTCTCTCCCCCTGCCCCACTAATTGGAAAATGGATCCCTTAACCTCGCGACGTCATGTCAACGAAGTCCTTACCAAAACTTTCCCTCTAAAGAATTTTAAAGATATTCAAAGAGGGGCTAAAGCGAGCAAGGGGGAGAAAATTAGTGGGCAAGAGCTCATGGATTTCGTGGCAGTTTCTCCTCTTAAGAGTAGACCGGCACCAGCTATAAAAGAGCACAAGATAATTATTGCCGGCTTTGGAGGACAGGGGATTTTGTTTGCCTCTAAGTTATTAGCCACTTGTGCTCTAATCGAAAACTACCAAGTTACTTACCTCCCTTCTTATGGACCTGAGATGCGTGGAGGAGAGGCGCGGGTCGATTTAACAATCTCCGGTGGAACAATAGGCTCTCCGCTTATTGAAGAGTGTGACTATCTGCTGGCGCTGAATCAAACGGCGCTGAACGCCTTCAAACAGAGGGTAAAAAGAGGAGGCAAGGTATTCAGAAACTCGTCATTAGCCCCGCATGAGAGTGATTTAGACGAGATTGCCCTTCCGGCCACTGAGTTAGCCCAAGAGCACCAAGTTCCTAAGGGGGCTAATATTGTACTGGTTAGTGCCCTGTTAAAAGAGAGCAAACTTTTCACTCTACAGACCCTTAAGGAGGCCTTAGAAATAGTGCTGGAAGGCAAAGAGGGGTTAACGGGTAATTTAAAGTTGGCTGGTAAGGCTTTTGAATATATTAATTAATCGGCAGAGACTTCTACGGCGATTGAAGCTTCGTAAGAGCCTGAACTAAAGCCGTCAAAGTCATACCCTTCATTTTCAGAGGGGAAGGTGACGGAGATTGTCCCATTCTCTACCGACTGTGAGCCTTGCTGGGTACCGATGGCTTTTTGGAAAGCTTTAAACTCTTCACTGGTTGCCACTGAGTCTCTCGTGATAGTGGCAACGCTAATTTTAAAGGGAATCGGTGCCCCTTCCAAGTCTGAGCTAGCCGGCCTAATATTACGGAAAGCAAAAATCCCTTCACCTAGCGAGGTGGCGAAAGCAGGCGATAGTTTCATTTGGTAGATTACTGAGGGGCTATTACTCATAAATTTGTAGGAGGCTATTTCGTGGGTAGTTCCGGCCAGGTCTTTGGTAAACCTAAAATACTCTGCCTGTTGTAGTTCAAGTTCAAACTTTTCCTCTATATCGATATGTCCTCTGAGGGGGATAATGTCGCTGAAAAGGATTCTTTGGCCAAATAGTACAGGAACTAGCAAAACGGCCGCCACAAACACTAGAAAAGCTTTCTTACCCATTACACTCCCCTTCAGCAACTCAATAGTTGTAGAAGTAATGTAATAAATTGTCCAAGTGATGTCAAGAGAAGTTCGATGTATTCTTTCTTGAATTCTAGTGTATTTGCCATTTCTTTATATTTTAAGTATTTGCCCTAATATATCAGTACAAAACTTATGACATAAATCTTTATAATAAGAATAAATATGGGAAAGAAGAATCTTCTCCTATTGACAAGGGGCTATTCAATCCATAGCATACAAAAGTTGTTAGGATGCGTAGCTCAGCTGGATAGAGCGCTGCCCTCCGGAGGCAGAGGCCGTGGGTTCAAATCCCGCCGCATTCATTGAAGCAGAAATCGGCTAAAAGCCCTTTTTGGGGTATGAAGCAATACAAAGATTACAGTAAAGGTATAGGGAGTATTAAAGAGCTTCCCCTGGAGCAGAGACCACGCGAGCGCCTTAAAACACACGGTCCTCACGCCCTTTCCGATCAAGAGCTCTTGTCTGTGCTTATAGGTTGGGGTACCAGTAAAAACCCGGCCCCTAAAGTCGCCGAAGAGGTTTTAACCCTCCTAGATAACTGTACAAACAAAGAACTTGAACTCAAAACTTTAACGGCTATAGAGGGAATGGGGATTGCCAAGGCTACTCTAATAATGGCAGCTTTAGAACTTGGAAGGCGACGACTGCCGGCTAAAAAGCGACAAATTGTCTTCCCTAGCGATGTCTACCCCTTAATTCGCCACTACTCTTCACGTCCTCAGGAGTGTTTTCTCTCAATTGCCCTTAATGGTGCCCATGAGGTCATCTCTATTAATGTTGTCTCCATCGGCCTTGTTAACCATACTTTAGTTCACCCCAGAGAGGTCTTTGCGTAGGTTTTGATACAATGGTTTAGGGGTATGTTAGGCTAAAAACCCCTCTATAATGCG
>JBAYSE010000092.1:0-6498 GCA_041676265.1 Sphaerochaetaceae bacterium | reverse complement strand
GCGTCGACGCTATCGCCACTGACAAAGATGGACAGGTCGCCCACGATAGCGACGCCTTTGTGATTCGCATACTCTTTGAGAGCTTTCCACTGTTTGTAGAAGAAGAATTGGAGGACTTTCCACCTCTCAATCTCCCCTTTTTTCACCTTACGCCACTTTGCCAAAGTTGCCTCATCGCGCACGGTGAGTCCCTGCTCCCAGTGACTGTACCACCGCGTATCCTGGTAGTGGCTACAGAGGGTTCTGTAGAGGGCATAGTCGTCCAACCACCCCCGCTTGCTTTCACAGAATTGGGTAAATTCTGCCAAATCACCTTGAGCGAGAAAGTTTTGGGCAGCCTTAAAAAGGAGGGGCATTTTGTACGCTTTTACCGCATTATAATCGACATATCCCGCTTTGAAGTTGGGATGGATAAGGACATCGGTTAGTGACAAAAGCTCTGCATCGTTGAGGAGGTTGAGGCTCAACAGGAGTTCATTGCCGGCAAAGGCTGAAAGGGCAGCATAAGGGGACGAGCCGTACCCGACCGGGCTAAGGGGGAGGATCTGCCACAATCCGACGGCGGCCTCACCTAGCAAATCGACAAACCTATAGGCCTCTTCACCAAAGTCACCGATGCCATGCGCTGAGGGTAATGATGTTGGATGTAATAGTACTCCGCTGTAACGTATCTTTTTGGCCATCGTGGAAATATAACCTAATAGGGCAAATTATGCTATACTTGTTACATCGCCGTTTTTGAGGTATAATGGCGCCATGTTAGCAACCAAAAACAATGGCAGTTTTGTCCTCGGTGATCATGTTGTTTACCCTCTCCAGGGTGTCGGCGTAATCAATAAAATTGAAGAAAAAACTCTCCGTGGTAACACATCACTGTACTACGAGATTTATCTAGATATTTCCGATATGACGGTAATGGTGCCCGTCAATAAGACTGAGGAGTTGGGAATTAGACCCATAGTCCAGCCAGCTGAGGCACTTGAGGCCATTAACGCCATCAGCAATAAACTTGAGCAGGTTCCGGTTGATTGGAAAGCCCGTTATCAGATGAACGTCGATTTATTACAAGAGGGCTCCATTGCTTCAATTGCCCGGGTAGTCCAAATCCTCTACCATCGCAGCAAAATTAAAGAGCTCCCTGTCCAAGAGCGTAAACTCTACGACAGTGCCCTCAGGATCTTGATTGATGAGTCGTCCCTCGCCTTAGAAAAATCTAAAGAGGAACTAGAGGCTCTGATTTTCTCCAAATTAGAACGCGAGAGTTAAACTGTGTCTTTCCCCGCCCATGGAGTTATTATAACAGCCGCCGGCAGTAGTTCCCGATTCAATTCGGGAGCCCGAAAAAAAGAGTTCCAGCTCCTCGATGACCGCAGCGTTCTCTACTATGCTACCCTTCCGTTCCTCTCCATCCCAGAGCTAAAATACCTCGTGGTGACCTACAGCAAGGATCTGAAAGAAGAGACCGAGCTAGCCCTCGATAATCTCCTCTACACTTATGACGTTCCGATTGAATTAATTGAGGGGGGCGAGAACCGCCAACAGTCGGTCCTCAATGGATTGCAGGCACTTCAAGCAAGTCAGGCACCGATTGACTACGTCTTAATTCACGACGGAGCACGCCCTTGGGTAAAGGAGCAGACGATCATCTCCACCCTTGCCACCGCTACCGTTTTTGGCGGTGCCGCGCCGGCCATGCCCCTCCATGATGCCATCAAGAAAATTGATGCGGAGGGACAAATAACCGGCCATCTTGACCGCAGTAGTTTAGTCGCGATTCAAACCCCGCAAGCTTTCCGTTTCCCGGCGATTCTACAGGCTCATTTAGAGGCGCTTCACAGTACTAAGAGCTACTACGATGATACCGAGATATTTACCGATTTTGGTCTCCGGGTGGGAGTTTGTGAGGGAAAAAGAGAGAACCGCAAGATTACCACGCTGCAAGATATCGCAACTGAGGAGGGCTAAATGCGCATCGGTACAGGGTGGGACCTCCACCGCCTAGAGGAGAACAGGAGCCTTTACATTGGTGGGGTAAAAATCCCCCATAACAAGGGCGCCCTCGCCCACTCTGATGGGGATGTTCTTCTGCATGCCTTGATAGATGCCCTTTTGGGAGCCACTGCCAATGGCGATATCGGTACCCTTTTTCCTCCCAACGATGTTCAGTGGAAAGATGCTGCCAGTCTAGACTTGTTACAAATTGCCCTCACAAAAATTGAGGACTACAGGGTTGAGAATGTGGACTGCACCGTTATAATCGATGCGCCAAAACTCGCCCCTTTTATAAAAAAAATCCGCTCTACGCTTGCTACTGCCCTAGGGGTAGCTTTAGAGCGGATATCGGTGAAGGCTAAAACGAGCGAAGGGACCCTGGAAAATGTAGTAATTGCCCAGGTGGTTGTTCTCCTCGCTAGACGCTAATCAACATTGTTTTAGGATCCAGTGTTACCCTCATCGGTTTAGGGTCGATAATCCCCTCATGTTTAACCAGCGTCATGACGACTTTATCGACCGCTTCATCGTATTTCAAACCAATCAAAGCATCTATTAGCTCCTCGTATTTGAAAATTGTGCTAGGCACCCCGTTTTCGTCAAACTCTACATTGGGCCGCACGGGTGAAACCGAGAACCACACCTCAATGCGCATATCTTGTGCAAACTGTTTAATTTTACGCACATCATCCTCAGAGGCCAGTGTCAGTTTGTACCCATCCAGCATTACGGCATCGGCGTTGAAAGAGCCTTGTCTAATCAAGGTTTCTAAACTGTTAAGCACTTTTTCAACGGAGATGTTCTCTTGGCTAAAATTCATCACAACACGATTGGCTAAAATACTGTTGTAGATTGCAGAAGCATCTTTAAGCGGTTTATCTTCCGATATCTGCCGAAAGACCTCTTTGTACCAATTTATGACATGTTCAACATTACCCGAAAAAGAGACATGTACGATATGTTCATTACGAAAGAGTTTATCGGTTGCTAAATGGACCAAACAGGCTGTCTTTCCAATGCCGTGACGGCTGACTAAGACACCCAAATTGCCTCTCCCTAAGCCTCCGCCTAGGGATTCTTCAAACGCCCTTAAGGGGCTTAACGCATTTAATTCTTGTATATCCATGCTCCGCATCCTCCAAGCAATTGTTCTGTTTTGATTATACCACGGTTTTTCCACGGACAAAACAATGAACTCTACCTAGAGCGATTCTTCTTTTCCGCATAGTTCTTCTTCAATTCTTCCCCTATCGAGGTTGGTATACGGTTGTATTTAGAGAGCTCCATAGTGTATTCAGCTTTGCCTTGCGTAAGGGAACGGAGGTTCGTTGAGTAGCCGAACATCTCGCTCAGAGGAACTTCGGCTTCAATAATCGACTCATTACCATCTTCCGTTGAACTCACAATCATCCCCCGCCTCTGGTTGATACTGGCAAAGATATTCCCTTGGAATTCGGTAGGTCCTTCAACCACCACCTTCATAATTGGTTCCAATATGATGGGATTCGCCTTCTCATAGGCTTCCCGGAAAGCTGCCAAGGCCGCCGTTTGGAAAGCGTGGTCGGAGGAGTCAACCGGGTGGAACGCACCGTCGTTAATGACAGCCCGTACACCTACAATCGGGAAGCCTAGTTGACTCCCTTTCTGGATAGCCAGCTGGAAGCCTTTGTCGCAAGAGGGGATAAAATCGGTGGGGATAACCCCGCCTTTAATCAAATTGACAAACTCGTAATCTTTTTCATCTTCGCTGGTGACCAGTGGTTCGATGTAACCGGCAATGCGGGCAAATTGCCCCGACCCTCCGGTTTGTTTACGGTGAGTGTAGTTGAAGTCAGCACGTTGGCTAATGGCTTCACGGTAAGCCACTTCGGGGCGACTTGTGTTAACGTCGGCCTTGTATTCACGGCGCATCCGCTCCACATAAACCTCTAAGTGAAGCTCCCCCATCCCCTGAATTATTGTCTGGTTACTCTCTGCATCGACATAGGTGGTAAAGGTGGGGTCCTCCTTGGTAAAACGGTTCAGAGCCTTAGCCATGTTATCTGAAGATTTCTTATCGACCGGGGTAAGAGCCAAACTGATAACTGGCTTGGGTACATACATCGAGGTGAGTGAATAGTTGAGGGAAGGGTGGCAAAAAGTGTCGCCAGAGGCGCAATCTACCCCAAAAAGTGCCGCTATATCGCCACAGAGGGCATCGTTAATATCTTCCATTGAGTTGGCGTGCATCCGTACCAAGCGCCCTACTTTAAATTTTTTGCGGGTTCTGGTGTTAATCAGCTCATCGCCCCTCTTTAACCTTCCTTGGTATATCCTGATATAAGTTAGTTGTCCATACTTTCCATCTTCCAACTTAAACGCCAGAATAACTGCCGGTAAATCCTCATCGGCCACTAGGGTAATCCCCTTCTCCGCATCATCTAAATCAAGGGCTGTGTTGGTAACCTGCGCTGGGTTAGGCAGGTAATTTACCACGGCATCCAAAAGGGGTTGAATCCCTTTGTTCTTGTAAGCCGAGCCCATGAATACCGGCACTAAATCCAACTTAATAGTAGCCTGACGTACCGCCCTGTTGATAACCTCTGCGGTGACACTCTCTTCAAGCATGGCCTCCATAAGCTCATCGCTGACCATGGAGACGGCATCTAACAGTTCTTCTCTTTTCTCCTGGGCCTCACCTAGCAATTCACTAGGGATCTCTTCATAACGGAGAGATTCCCCGCTGGGACCGTCGAAGTAGACGGCCTGCATTGTGACGAGGTCAACAACTCCCTCTAGGTGATCTTCCAGGCCAATGGGTATCTGCATTAAAACAGCGTTAAGACCCAACTTCTCAACTAGTTGGTTTTTCACCCGGTAAGGGTTCGCTCCGGTACGGTCGCACTTGTTCACGAAAGCAATCCGTGGAACATTGTAGCGTTTCATCTGACGGTCGACGGTGATTGATTGGGACTGCACCCCACCAACCGAACAAAGTACTAGAATCGCCCCATCAAGAACTCTTAAAGAGCGCTCCACCTCGATTGTAAAGTCGACGTGTCCCGGGGTGTCAATCACGTTGATGGAGTGCCCCTTCCATTTTACGTTGGTAGCCGCCGAGGCAATCGTAATTCCCCTCTCGCGCTCCAATTCCATCGAATCCATAGTAGCTCCAACCCCATCTTTACCACGCACTTCATGAATGGCGTGGATGCGGTTGGAATAGAAGAGAATACGTTCGGAGAGGGTTGTTTTTCCCGAATCAATGTGGGCACTGATTCCGATGTTTCTCATTTTCGTAATATCTGACATAAAATCCTCACAATCTCATTAAAATAACCCAGCTTTTGAAAAGCCTCCCTTTAGCGGCAAATTACAGTATTGGGTTTTCTAAATCCCACTACCCTGTCGGGTAGGGGTAAGATGCTTTCCAATTAGGCGCAACGCACGGATAATAGTATATTAAGGCGATTTATTCAATCCATTGACTACTATATAATTGAGTCTGTCTCCCCTTCAATGTTACAATTGAGGAAATTGGAGGTAATGTATGGAAACTCTTTTTACTAAAATTGGCAAAGGAGAAATTCCCGCTGAGATACTTTACAGCGATGATCTCTGTTTTGCCATCCTAGACATTGCTCCCGTTAACAAAGGGCACGCCCTAGTTATAGCCCGGGAAGCCTACCCCACAATCGAGGAGACACCTTTAAATGTTTTAGAGCGGATGATGGAGGTAGTTCAAAAATTGAGCAAAAAAATGGGTGAAGAACTTAAAGCCGATGCTACCAATGTAATTATTAACAATGGACCGGCCGCCGGCCAGGAGGTTCCCCATATCCACATCCACATCATCCCCCGCTTCGAGGAAGATGGAAAACGGTTTATTGCCCAAAAGATCGCCTATGAGGAGGGCGAGATGTCCCTCTTTGGAGATAAGCTGCGCTTAAGAGACATTCACTGATTATTAGGCTTTTCTTTACTTTTCCCGCTAAGAGTCTCAAAACACCAACAATAAAACTTATTTTGATTGTGCTTATAAGAATATGGTGCTATACCGAAAGAAAGAAGTTAAAAAAGGGGGGCTACTATGAGAAAAGTATTTATTGTGCTTTTAATCTTCGTACTCAGTTTCTCTTTGTTTGTGTCGTGTGAGGAGTATGAACTAGCTGATGTTGCATCGTATACAGAAGGGGATTTGGCTTTTATTGGCTCGATGCTAATCATGGGTGGGATTGAGCCTGTCCTAGCGCTTATTGAAGACGAAGGTGAAGACGCTGATTGGGATTGGGATAGTATTGATATCGAAGGAATTACAATAGAAATCCTCGAAGATTTTACACCTGTTGAGGGAAAACTAAGACTTGAGTTCGATAACTTCAGTCTCTCGGATTACTTATTAGTGAAAGGTGAATACGATGCTCTTTATCAGCAACAGGTAGAAAATAGTCACCTAGCAACGGGTAGAAATTAGTCAGTTCCACCGGTTAGAAAATAGCCACCCCCATCACGAATTCTCTTAGAATG
>JBAYSE010000091.1:0-6572 GCA_041676265.1 Sphaerochaetaceae bacterium | reverse complement strand
GGTTTTACAGAGAAACTGAAGTTGTGAATGTCTATAGTAGCCACCTCGTTGAGAAGGAGTTTGAGAATGTCGAGCCACGATAATTTTAATAAGGCACGCTCCAAAGGGCGACTGGAGGCCTTTTTCGCCCTCTTGCGGTGGAGGAGTACCGAACTTCTCTCCCTCTATGAGGTCACCAAGTTACTGAAGCCCAAACTGGAAACCTACAAGGGGATTCAACCGATTCCGACGGCCAATATTATTGGCAGTGAAGGGCGCTACCACGATTTTACTTTGGCCTTCTACCCCCGCAAAGATATGCTACGCAGTCGGTGGCAGAGTATCGACGAAGCTCTTCACCGCCAGATAATCCTGCCACCTATCAGTGTCTATAAGTTGGGCGATCACTATTTTGTGCGTGACGGGCACCACAGGGTTTCGGTGGCCAAAATGGAGAAGGTGGAGTTCATCGATGCCGAGGTGGTGGAGCTCGACTCACAAATCAAAATTGAGAAGGGGATGAGTCGCTCACAGTTAATTAAGCGGGTAGTGGAATACGAGCGCGATCGGTTCTTTGGAGAGTACAATTTCCCCTTTGCCGATAAAGAGCTCCTCAAGTTTACTTCACCGGGGATGTACCCCGAGATTGTGAACCATATCTTGGTCCACAAGTACTATATTAATGAGACCCAGAGGGAGGAGATTCCTTTTGATGAAGCGGCTATCAGTTGGTATGAACAGGTCTTTTTACCGATTGTGGAGTTGATAAAAAAAGAGAACATTTTACGCTCCTACCCGGGGAGGGCCTATGGAGACCTCTACCTCTGGATAGTGCGCCACTGGGACGATTTAAAGCACGGTCACCGCCATAGCATCTCTTTGGAGAGGGCTTTACGGGACTTTAAGCGCAAAAGCGCAAAAGAGGCGGGTAAAAGGTGGTTTACTTGGTTTAAGGAGAAGCTTTCGCGCTCTTAGTTGGCCGTTAAAGTAAAAGTGATGATGTCCTCGTAAACGCCCGAAGGGACTGAGGCGCTGTCGCTTATTAAGATGGTAAAGGATCCGTTCAGGTTGTATTGACCGCCACTGAATCCATTGATGGGTTTACTAACCCCATTCTCCACTACTACTAAATTTTCCCCTCCTAGTTCAGTTTTATAGTCAAAGTACATTGTGTAAGGGAGGTAGTGCGCTTTGCTAATGTGCTTCAGGCGCATGTTGGTAGATTCTCCGTTGTTGCTTGTGATAGTCATATTAACCATGGAATTACCCACAAGGTTATACTGAACAGTTTTTAGGACTCCGGGGGTCACCACAACCGAGGTTCCCCCTATCATTTCAAACTCGTTGGCATAGGCAATATTGGCTTCCAGAAGAATCTCTTCAGAATTCAAGAGAGTCTCAGCGTTCACGTTAGTGATTAACAGGAGGCCTAAAACGAGTAAAAGGGGAACCAGTTTTTGAATTTCAAGGGCTCTTTTTGGACGAATTTTTTTTGCATTCATAGGGGGAATATAACAAGGGGGGACACTTGTGTCAATAGTTATGGTTGCCCTGCAATTCCCCTTTTAGAGGGATAAACTCTACATCAGTGTTGAATTAAAGGGTAGTTTTACTATTTAGAAGAGAAAACTTTCAAACCTTTTCTAGGGTGATTGTTAAATGCTAGTGGGCCCTTATGTCAAAAGATGTTTTCTTTCTTAATGGTTTGTGTCAAAAATCTTTAGATATATCTTTTTACTGCATTATATGCGATAATACTGATGAATTTTTGGGAGGTCCTTATGATTCAATCTTTTAGCTCAGAGACTAAATCTTCGCAGATAGCCCGCCAAATTGAGGAGCTAATATTAAATAAAGTCTACGCTGCAGGCGACATCCTGCCGTCCCAGCAAGAACTGGCTGAGACTTTCAATGCCAGTTCGAGGTCTATTCGAGAGGCTTTTAAGCAACTGGAAGCCAAGGGACTGCTTGAAGTGAGCCAAGGTAAGCGGGCGGTTGTGAAGAGCAACAACCTCGACCAATTTGTGGCTTCGCTCTCTTCAACCCTGATTAGCAAACACACTACCGATAAAAAACTCCTTTTAGACCTTATGCAGGTGAGGACTACCGTTGAGGTATCGGCCGCCAGGGAACTTTCACGAAGTGAACAGCGGCATGTCTTAGTCCGCTCTCTCGATAACCTGACGGCTAAGATGGAGGGGCTGCTACCCGGTATAGAGTCGGGCAGTGAAGAGGCACTCAATGAGTGGAACAACCACGATTTCAATTTCCACAAGACCTTGATTGACTCCAACGACAATGTAATTCTGACAGCAATCTACGAAAACCTTTCGCCGCTACTCTACACGAGTATGGATCAAATCACCAACAGCTACAGCGAGATTGAGAAGAGTACCAGGGAGCACCGCTACTTGGTTGAGGCCCTTGAACAGGGGCAGACTGACCTGGCAGTGGCTCTGGCATTGGTCCATTTAACGGCTATCAGGGGGAAACTGGAAGACTCTACCTCTTAGGGTCATTACTCTTGACATACTTAGACCTCAACTCATGTCATCAGGAAGATTGTCTATAGTGCTACTTGTCAAATTATTGCGATTATAGTACACTATTGCTATAGAATATGAATTCACTTATGACAGTGCAGATTTTTTGTCTGTCATAAGTGCTGAAATAGGAGAGAGAATTAGTGGATACTATAAAGCCGATTCCACAGCAAAACCTTACAGGGAGGACTAAGTCTGCCCGAATAGCCAACTATTTAGAGGAGTTAATTCTCGCCAAAGAGTTAGTTGCCGGTCAGATGCTCCCCAGTCAACAAGAGTTAGCTGAAAAGTTTGGTGCCAGTAGCCGTTCGATCCGTGAAGCTTACAAACAACTCGAAGCTAAAGGACTATTAGAGGTGAGCCAGGGAAGGCGGGCGACGGTTAAGAGTAACAACCTCGACCAGTTTGTGGAGTCACTCACCGGTTCAATCCTCCGTAACGGTACAAGTGATGCCAAGCTTCTTTTAGATTTGGTACAGGTGCGTACCAGTGTTGAAGTCGCCGCTGCCCGTGACTTCTCCCGTAACCCTATGCGTAAAGAGGTTGTCTTTGAACTACGCAATGCTGCCAATCTGATGGAGGATAATTTGGAAGGAGTGCGGTTGAAAGACCGCCAGTGCATCGAGGAGTTTAGAAAGCATGAGTCGGTCTTTCACAAAGTGCTGGTACGTTCCAATGGGAATATGATCTTGGATGTGATTTACGAAAACCTCTCGCCCCTCTTAGATGAATCGCTCTCCTATTCTGCGGTCACTTTTGAGGAGTACGAGAAGAAGGTACGCGAGTACCAATATATAGTTGAAGCTTTAGAGAACGGTCAGACCGATTTAGCAGTAGCCCTGGTTCTGGTGAACCTC
Source organism: Sphaerochaetaceae bacterium (assembly GCA_041676265.1). Classification (GTDB taxonomy): domain Bacteria; phylum Spirochaetota; class Spirochaetia; order Sphaerochaetales; family Sphaerochaetaceae; genus DUOJ01. The sequence goes on along the minus strand of JBAYSE010000091.1, from coordinate 3,193 downwards.
TCCTCTATTAAGAAGAAGATTGAGGCTTCCGTTGAGTTAGACGGCAGTGCCTCTTTTGCTTAAAAGAGCGCTTGCCAGAAACCTCTCATCTGCCTATTGTTTAGTTGAGAGGTTTTTTTTATGCCCAAAGTGCCAATGATTGCTTTAGAGAATATTAGCGTCCAACGGGCCGGCAGGCCAATCTTGAACAATGTTTCACTCACTGTTGATGCGGGCGAACACACTGCAATAATTGGTTCTAATGGGGCCGGTAAGTCGACGCTGGTGCAAGTTATAAGTCAAGAGGTTCACCCCCTTTGGAAGGAGGATTCAAAGTGCCTCCTTTTCGGTAAGGAGCGCTGGAGGGTATTAGAGCTGAGGGAGAAGATGGGTATTGTCTCGCAGTCCCTCCAGTATATGTGTAACTCTTCTTACAAAGTTCACCACATAGTTTTAAGTGCCTTCTTTAGTAGTATTGGTCTCGATTTCCACCATCAAGTGAGTGAAGAGATGATAGAGCGTGCTGCTGAGAGTTTGCAAAAACTTGGGGTAGCGCACCTCAAGGAGAAGCCGATGCACACCCTCTCTTCGGGGGAGGCTCGGCGGGTACTCCTCTCCCGCGCCGTAGTTCATAACCCTGCGGTGATGCTCTTAGATGAGGCAGTTTCGAACTTAGACCTGCCGGCTAAGAGAGACTACCGGCAAGCACTGAAGAGTTTTACCCAGGAGGGTAAGACCTTGATACTGGTAACCCATGATCTCTCCGAGATAATCGAGGAGATTGAGCGGGTAGTTCTTCTCAAAGAGGGGGAGGTTTTAGCCGAGGGGGCTAAGGAAGAGGTGCTCACTGAAGAGCTCCTCAGTGAGGCTTACAACACAAAGGTTTTCCTTACCTTTAGAGAGGGGCGTTTTAATGCTTGGTGTTAATCCACTCCTATATTATATTTGAAACATGGAGGAGTTATGAGCCGGTGTTCAATTGTTGTGCATAGTGTTAATGGTAATAGCTACATAATTGCAGCTTACTTACAGGAGTTGTTAAAGGAGAGGGGGGTAGATGCCCGTCTTTATAGGGTTGAGGACCCTGATTTACATATCTGGGCCAACCAGAGTGATACGGCTAACGATTTCTATGAAGAGATCTCGGCCCTGCCGGTAGCCGGCAAAAGTACTTTAGAGAAGAGTAAGATGGTTATCTTAGGCTGCCCGACCTCTTTTGGAAATGTCTCAGCCGAGATGAAGACTTTTATGGAGAGCACCTACTCTCTAGCCGAAGAGGGGACTATGAAGGGGCGCTACTTTGCCTGCTTTACCAGTGCCCTTAATTTCAGTGAGGGCTCTCTGTGTCTAAACAATCTAATCCATTACAGTAATGCCTTGGCTATGGTTCATATACCACTGGGAGTACAAGGTGCCCTAGAGAGGGAGAGCCAACCGGTAGCAGGAATTGTCCATGTAGCCGGTAAAGAGAACACGATCCGCCCCTCAAGCAAATTAGGTGATGTGTTAGCCCTTTATAGTGATACATTAGCCGGCTATTTACAGTAAGCAGTGTCATAAGAGCGATGATAAAAGTACTTTAAGTGATAATATTTTATGTAATAAAGTCACAAATAGCTTAAAAGAAGAAATAAAAGAGACTAAATGTCACAAGATAGATTAAGTTAACTCTATATAGTATAAGTAGAAAGAAGAAATATATAAAAAACTTCAAAAATTCTTTTCTTTTTTAACTATTCCTGTTGACATAAGTTTAAAGTTTTAGTACTGTAAGTACGACACCACAGGGTGGTGCTTAAAAAGAGAAAGAATTATAGGAGAGAAAATAAAATGAAAAAGTTACTAACTATTCTACTGGCTCTGTTATTAGTAACAGGAGTGGTGTTTGCGGAAGAAGGAGAAGGTGGAGATGACGGTGGAAGTTCCTCAGCTGATGTAGCTGTTGTTTCTGGAGAATCAACTCTTACTCTAAAGTCTGCCGTAGATGGATATTTTGAGCATGGGTTTGCAAAAGCATTAACAGGTGAAGATTCAGACCTAGGGGATAATTCATACTCAGATATCTCTATGACAGGGACTGGAGCATCAGCTGTTGATTTAGGATTCTACGTAGTAAAAACCAATGCCGCAGTAGCATTTGATGTTGGCTTTGTGGTTACTCCAATGGTTAATGGTTTTGGAAACGCTTATGTGCCCTATACTTTAAATTTTGTTTGTGAAGATATTACTGGAAGCCGTAAATTCAATAAAAGCTCTGGCGTTACAGCAACCCCATGGGAAGAGGAAGGTGTTTTTGCTATTGGATTCGGAGAAGGAGTTACTGGTTGGAGCGAAGTATCGTTTGACTCAGCTTCAGGAACTGTGATTTCCCATGGTTCGATGGGTAACGGCTATCTCGCTCTTGCCCTCAGTGCCGACTTTGGGACAGGTAATGATAACGCGAATCTCCCTGAAGGAGATTATACTGGGACAGTTGTTGCGACAATCGCCGTTAACTAATCTCTAACACCACTCATATACAACAAACACACCCTGCGGGGTGTGTTTAATTTTGCCCTTTTGTTCTTAAGATGTCATAAGTGGTAATAATATAATTCTTTTAATGTAAGAAATTTACAAATATTTTTAAGCTTATTTTTCTTAATAAGCTCTTTTTCTTTTACGGAGTTGACATAAGTATATCTATTTAGTATCTTTATCAGTAACACTACTTAGTGGTGTTTATTCTATATTGGTTGCAGGAGATTACAGGAATGAGAAAGTTGCTTTCCCTCCTTTTAATATTATTAGTCTTTACCGGGGTACTCTTTGCAGAAGAGTTACCAGGGACGGCTACACTAAACTTGGCCACTATAGTTGCTGAGCAAGTTTATCATGGGTTTTTTTCTAGTCTTGAGAGCATCTCTTTTGATGAAGATCAGGCAGTTAACAATACAGTCAGTGGTGTTGCTCCTAATGCCAGTAATGTTGACTTCGGTTACTATGCCCTCTACATCAATTTACCTACACAGGTTAAGGTTGGCTTTACTTTAAACAGTCTTACAACAACAGCAGGCGATGACCTCTGGTATGTCCCTTATAAACTATCAATTTCTCAAGCTGGTCAAGATGGCGTGCGTTTTGGAGAGAGTTTCTTTACTGCCAAAACGTTTGGTTCAGACTCTACTCCAACTGTAGGAGGCAATGATCCTCTGGCTAGCCTTGGTGGAGATGT
>JBAYSE010000090.1:0-6643 GCA_041676265.1 Sphaerochaetaceae bacterium | reverse complement strand
TCTTCGTCATAAAAAGTCCATCACCTAGAGTTTACGGGAAGGGGTAAAACTCCACCCACCATCTCCGTGGTAGACCATTGTCTTACTCATGCCCCCATCGACGTTGAGGTTCTCCCCGGTAATAAAGTCGTTCTTTGCATCACAGAGGAACAGCACAGCCCGCGCAATATCCTCGGGACGTCCCACTCTTTTACTGAGGTGTTGCTGTTTATCGCTCGCGCTGTGGCCCTCTTCACCGGTCTCAATCCAACCCGGAGAGACAGAATTTACCCGTACCTTAGGCGCTAAACTAACAGCTAAAGCATGCGTTAGAGCCGTTATAGCCCCTTTTGCTGCCGAGTAACTTTCAGTGTTGGCTTGCGACATAAAAGCGCGTGTAGAGCCAATATTAACAATTGAGGCCCCTTGATTAAAATGAGGCAATAAGAGGCTGGTTAAAAGGTAAGGAGCACTCACTCCCACTTTAAGCACCCTGTTGAAATCGTTATAACTACACGGGGTGAAAATTCCCCCCAAGTTAATCGCCGCGTTGTTTATGAGGTAGTCAACTCTGCCATACAGTGCGACAACCTTTGCCGCAAAATTGCGTAGCACCTCTTCATCAGCAATATCGCCGTGGTAAAAAAAGGCCCTATTAGTGAGCGTCTTCTGGTGCTCTTCTCCTAATTCCCGCTCTTTGTCGATAAAAGCCACCAGCGCCCCTTGTGTGGCAAACTCCCGAGTTATGCATCTGCCAATACCTTGAGCCCCTCCGGTGACTACACAGACCTTATCTTTAAAACTTTCCATTACTCTTCCTCCAAGTAGAAGGTTATAACTTCACGGTTAAAAGCATCACTCTCCTCATAAACAGCATGACCCATCTCTTTATAAACCGAGAGGCGACTATGGGCAATTTTCTCCGCCATCTCCTTTGATCCTGCGACCCCCAAGACGCGGTCATTCGCAGCTCCCAAGATAAGAGTCGGAGCAATAATTTGCCCTAGATCCTCATAACTGTCGTGCGTTAAGCAAGAGTAGGCTTGAATTAAAAAGCGTTTGGGGTCTTTTAGTTGACCTACTCGCCTTAGAAGAGGATAGAAAGGTCTGTAGCGTTTAAGACGTTTGGCAGTGTAAATATTTTCAAAAGTATCAACTAAAAGGTTAGCACTCTGGCCCTTTTCAACCATCTCGACCCAAGCGTTAATGCTCTTAACTAAAAGATCATTAACTCTGGGGACCGTAACAGCCAGAACCAATCTCTCGACTGCTTCGGGCGAAATTATAGCTAGATGTTGGGCAATCATGCCACCTTGGGAAATTCCCATTAAATAGTATTTTTTAATGCCCAGCTTTTCTAAAACAATTTTTTGGTCTTGAGCCATCTCTTTGGTAGAGTACCCTTCTGGTAGCAGTCGCTTGCGACTAAAGACGTAGACTCTAAAATGGCGGCCGTATTTCCTATAGAAAAAAGCTAACAGGAGCGCTTTTGCTCGTACTGTTTGTATCCCATCGGCCAAGCCCGGCAAAATAACGAGGGGTTTAGCCCCACGCCCAAAGACTACATAGTCAATTTTTGTATCCCCAAGGGTAACGCTCTTAGATGGCATCTTCTACCCCCTTTTTAAGATAGCAACCGCCTCGATATGGCTGGTTTGCGGGTACATGTCGAAAGGTTTCACCCTTTTTAGGGAGTACCCCAAACTTCCAAAGAGAGCGACATCCCGGCTTAAAGTGACGCTATCGCATGAGACATAGATAATAGTTGAACTGCCCAAGGAGGCTAAAGTTTTAAGCACTTCCTTATCTAGGCCCACCCTTGGAGGGTCAACGATTATTGTGTCTACGGATGGTAAAGGTCCTCTCTTTACCCATTCCTCCAAAGAGAGAGGGATGAACTCTGTATTTTTGAGGTTTTTTTGGGCTAATTTGAGACAACGACGGTCCCTCTCAACTGCAATCACCCTGCGTCCCTCTCCTTCCACAAAGGCGGCAAATGTTCCCACGCCCGCATAGAGGTCAAGGACAACTTCCCCTTCGGCTTCGCTGGCTACGTATTGCGTTAAGAGGGGTAGTATTTGACCGTTTGATTGGAAAAAGACTTTAGCATCAGTGTGTAAACGCTTAGAGCCGACGCTCACGGTCACTTCTTTGGCTCCCAGGGAAACTTCTCTATCGCCGGCAAAGGCCGCAACACTCTTAAGCCCCTTGCCTAGAATTGCACTCTTCTTTGTCGTAAAGTAAGGATTTAAGGCATCGCATAAAGTAAGGCAGTTATCTATTGGCACTACGGTGGCCGAACGTCTCGCCAAAAACCCAACCTCTTTATTGACCTGCAACCGCACCCTATTGCGGTAGTTCCACGCATTGGCAGTAGCTGTGGGCAGAAATTCAACGGCGTCTGTCTCGACTCGGCCAATACGAGATAAGTTTTCTTTGATTATCGCCTCTTTGTAGAGTATCTGTTGTCCATTGTCGATAAACTGCAGGTCACACCCCCCACACAATCCGTAATAGGGACAACGGGGCTTGATTCGAAGGGGGCTTGCCTCGATAATCTCGACGACTTCACCACGGCTAAAATCGCGCTTCTCCTCAGTTATCTCAACTAGGAGTCGTTCATTGGGGAGGGCGCCTGAGACAAAGAAAACCTTGCCCGCGTGGCGCGCTAAAGCCTCCCCTTTGGCCACCATCTTCTCAATTGTGAGTTCAATTCTCCTCTTCATAACCTACCAGATGGCAAAACTCATCGACATACTTCTCAATGACTGCCATACTCCCCTCCCAGAAAGAGCTCTTTGTAATATCTAAAGAGGCTGAAGCAGCCACTTTTTCGGCACTCTCTTGGGCACTAAAAAGGAGCAGCTCGTCGTACTCTCTGGCAAACTCTGGCCTCTTTTGTCCTTGTTGGTAGACTCCTAGTCCAAATAGAAGACCAAAGGCATAGGGAAAATTGTAGAAAGAGAGGTCACTACTATAATAGTGGCTTTTTAGTGCCCACATATATTTATGGAGAGCCTCTTCATCAAGGGCATCGCCGTAACTCCTCTTTTGTGACTCCTCCATAATCCTATTAATCTGCTGGCCTGTTAAATCCCCTTTGGCCCGCAGTGCAAAGAACTCCTTCTCGAAATAGAAACGACTCAGGATATCGACACATGTTTGCGTAGCGTCTTGTAGAAAACCCTCTATTAAGACGACCCGCTCGTCTGCACTGCTCTCCTTTAAGGCCCCTTCAAAGATGAGGAGCTGACTAAAAATGGAGGCGGTCTCTGCCAAGGTCATCGGGTAACTCCTAAGCAGAGCCGGCAAATCTTTAGTTACATAGTCATGATAAGCGTGGCCCAATTCATGGGCTACCGTGGAGAGGCTGTCGAAAGAGCCATCCCAGTTGGCTAGCACCCTAGTCTCTTTGCGCAAAGGGAAAGAGGTACAGTAGGCTCCCCCGACTTTCCCCTCTCTAGGTTCACTATCGATCCACTCTTGGTCAAAAGCCATTTGCGCAAATTCTCCCATTGGAGGGTGGAATTTACTAAAGAGGTCAACAATTATAGTTTGACCCTCTTGGTAAGTATACTTCTTAAGCGCTTCCCCTAGGGGGGCAAACAGGTCGTAAAAGGCTAACTTCTCGATCCCTAAGGCATGAGCTTTAGCTTTGAGGTAGCGCCTGAAAAGGGGCAAATAATCTTCAATGGTGCCAATCAAAGTCGCTAAAACAGCTTCACTGATACGGGCCTGCTTTAAAGACTGAGCGAGGGCAGAGGGATAGCCACGCCGTTTTGCTAAGGAGATGGTTGTCCCTTTGACGCCGTTGAGGGCGTAAGCAAAAGCTGTTTCGTGGGTTTTAAAAATCTCCAACTCTTTCTTGTAGGCACTTTCCCTGACTTTGCGCTCTTTGGCAAAGGCGAGGGACCTCAGCTCAACTACTGTTTTTTCTTGCCCATCCAAAATCGCTGTTGCCTGGGAAGCGATAGCTTCCTGCAATCGGGAAAAGGCATCACTACCGAACCTATTTAAATCGGCAGCTAAAGCCTCTTCGGTGGCACTCATAGTGTGTTTTTGTTCATCAAGGAGTTCCTCTAAGACAAACCTAAAGGGGGCCAAGTCTCCCCCCGTTTGGGTAACCTGTTCAATCTCTGTATTATAATGCGCTAAAGCATTAAGTACCTTCACGTGGGCCCCTTTCAACTCGAGAAGGGCCTCTTCTACTCGACTCATCCCTTTGAGGGCGCTCTCATCGCCGGTGCTCACTGAGAGCATGGCGTAGGCATAGGAGGTAAGTGTCTCTCCGGTATCGAGCAAAGTCTGGTACTTCTCTAGGAGCTCCTTAAGCCACTGCGAGAAATCTTGAACCTCGCCGTTGAGCATTGAGTCAAGCTCTTGTGCCAGTAGGCTAATTCCCTTTAAGTCAGCATTAAACTCGGCACTCTCGAGTCCCGGGTAGATTGTTTTTAAAGACCAGTGTGGTAGTTTCTCCATATCTTCTCCAGCTATAAATCTAGTTTGTAATCGGCAATCTTGTTAATTAAGGTACGCCTTGAAATCCCCAGCTCTTCAGCCGCCCGCGTGCGGTTGCCTTCCCAGCGGTGAAGGGCTTTGATGATGGCTTCAACTTCCAGCTCTTTTAGGCTTTTTACTTCACCGCCGATGGGGGGCACACTCTCAGTTATCGTCTGCCCTAAATCGGAGCGGAGGTCTAAATCGGTGACTTGAATCACATTGGAGTTGGTGAAAATCACAGCACGCTCTAGTACGTTTTCCAACTCTCTGACGTTCCCATAGAAGGAGTGCTCCTTTAGGGCTTGAAGAGCATCGGGGCTAAGCCCCTCAATTTTGTGCCCCATCTGGCGATTAAGACGATTTAAAATCATCGCAGCTAAGATGGGGATATCTTCTTTACGTTCTCTAAGTGGGGGTAACTCAATCCTGACAACGTTGAGGCGGTAAAAGAGGTCTTCCCTGAAAGAACCCTCTTTAACCTTCTCCTCTAGATTCTTGTTGGTAGCGGCTACGATCCTGGCATTAATGGGAATGGGGGTATTGCCACCGAGGCGGTAGATCTTGCGCTCTTGGATTACCCGTAGCATCTTGACTTGCAGAGCTAAGGGCATATCGCCAATTTCATCGAGGAAGAGTATTCCGCCACTGGCTAACTCAAACATTCCAATTTTACGTCCATAGGCACCGGTAAAGGCCCCTTTTTCATACCCAAAGAGTTCACTCTCCAGTAAATTTTCAGGTACCCCACCGATGTTTATAGCCACAAAAGGGCCATCGGCTTTGCTAGAGATACCGTGGAGTTGCCGGGCAACAACCTCTTTGCCTGTACCACTCTCCCCGGTTATTAAAACAATTGAAGGGGAATCGGCGACTCTGGCAATAATCTCTTTTATTTTGCGCATGGCAGGCGAATTCCCGACCAACCCATCATCTAAAAATTCTCTGAGACGACTCTTGGATTCCACTAACAGGCGCAGTTGTTGTGTCTCGATTAACTTCCGCAACCTAATAATTAACTCTTCAGGGTCGAAAGGTTTCACGATATAATCTTGAGCTCCCTCTTTGAGGGCAGTGACGGCATCGTGAATATCGCCATGGGCGCTTATCATAATAATGGGCATTTGAAAGCCCTCTTGGCGTATCCACTGGATAAGGCTAATCCCGTCCATACCGGGCATTTTCAAATCTATCAAGCAGGCATCGTAATGGTTCTCCCGGAGGAGCCTTTGTGCGGAGAGCCCATTTTCGGCCCCATCACTGTCGAGGTCCTCCAGGGTCAAATATTTTCGCAGTAACTCTCTAATATTGTACTCATCATCAACTATTAATACTCTCATAGACTCCTCTAGGAATTCTCGCCGGGGATAATTACTTCAGCAACCGTCCCCCCACCATCACGAGAATACAATTTCAAATTCCCATTTTGGGCCCTTACAAACTGTCGGCAGATTGCCAGACCAATTCCCGAGCCGTGGATTTTGGTGGTAAAGAAGGGGTCGAATATTTTCTCCAAATTCCCTTCCTCAATACCATCCCCTCGATCTTTAATAAAGACATGGATCTGTTTACGCCGATCTTTAGTCACCTCAACTTCAACTGCCGGGTCTCGATTTCCACAACTCTCAATGGCATTTTTAATGAGGTTTTCAAAAACTGAGCGGGCACGATCGGGGTCAAAGTAGATCAAAGCCTCGTCAAGAGTGGCGGTATCGAGACTTATTTTGTCCAAAAAAGTGAGTCGTAGCGACTTTAAGAGAGCTATGAGGTCAAGTTTCTCGGGAGCACCTACCGGGTTTTTCAGGAAATCGGAGACCTTGTTAGTGAGGTGAATGAGGCGTTGCACCTCTTGGTCAACGACTGCAACCCCCTCCTGATTACCCTCGCCCAGAGTTTTCTTTAAGAGGGCCATTTGAAGGGTAATCGCACTTAAAGGATTTTTAATTTCATGGGTTAGGGTCCGGGCAGCTTGCCCTAGGTTAACCAAGCTCTCCTGCTTAGCCAGCACCTCTCGATACTTGCGGTTGCTACGATAGATGTTGTAGACAAGGAGGTGAAAGGCGAGGAGGAACAAAACGGCAATCAAGGAGAAAAAACGGACTAACATCACTTTGTGGTAGTACTGTTCGCCGTCAAAAAGGATGTACAGGACATCGGGGAAAGAGAG
>JBAYSE010000089.1:0-6666 GCA_041676265.1 Sphaerochaetaceae bacterium | reverse complement strand
CAAAGCCCATGTCTCATTATACCAATACCTTCCTAGCATTACCAGAGTTCACCACAACCTCAGAAGCGAAAACAGAAATCTGTAATGGGGTAGAAGTGACTACCCTTTTTGGCAAAATGGAAACCAAACGCCCCCCTGTTTGCCCAATATGCGGATCTAACTCCCTGCATACCCATCAGCAACATACAATAAAGCTCAAACATCTAGCTGCAGGGGATGCACTAATAGTCATAGAAGTGACCTATCTAAGATGGTTGTGTCAAAGATGTGGCAAATTGGTAAACCAACCCATACCTTTCAAACAAGAGGGTCACTTTGTTACCAAGACCTATCACCGCCAAATGTTTGGACTGTTAGAAAAAGGTAATGTCTCTCTACAACATGTTGCTCAAATTATGCACAGCAATAAGAATTTGGTACGTAAAATAGATAAACAGCGATTAATAGAAAAGGCAGGAGACATGAAGCCGACCCATTACAGCCGCTTTTTAGGGGTAGATGAATTCTCTCTACATAAGCGTCATCGCTACGCCACAATCGTCATCGATTTAGAAACTGGAGAGTCTCTATTTGTAGAGGAAGGCAATACTGAATGGCAACTCCATCATTTTTTCCGTTTCGTTGGGCATGACTTTATGAAGCATGTAGAGGCCATAGCTATGGATATGAATGCTCAGTACGCTTCAGCAATCCATAGTCGTTACCCTCAAATTAAAATAGTTTACGATCCGTTTCACATCATAAAGAACTACAATGACAGAGTAATTAGCGAGCTCAGGAAAGCAGAACAGAGGCGTCTAACTGATGCCCTAGAGGTGGCACAAAAAGAGAAGAATAAAGATCTTGCCATTGAGATTACCAGAGAATACAAGATGTTTAAGAACAGTCGATTCGTATTGCTCAGTAATAAGCAAACCCTTGAAGCCAAAGATGCTGTGGCTAAGGAACATAACAGATTTCTGTTTGAGGAGTTTGAAGCTAAGGGAATGTCTCTACCACCGGGGGAGCGTAAGTGGGCCACCAACAACCTCGAAAGGCTAGAACAAGTGCTAGAGGTAAATGAGGGATTACAGACAGTCTACGTACTGGCAGAGATGTTAAAGCTCTCTTTTACATGCTCCAATGTTGATGAATTCAAAATCAGCTTAGACAAGTGGCTCAAGATTGCTTCTCGTGCGAACATCCCTGAATTAAACAAGTTTTGCAAAATGGTTGAGAGGCACTATGAGGGAATCATAAACCATGCAATCTTTCCTATCTCAAACGGACCACTAGAGGGGACCAACAATCTCATCAAAACTATTAGGAGACAAGCCTTCGGATATAGAGATCAACAATACTTCTTCTTGAAAATCTGGGAAGCTACTAGAAAGAAACCTAAAACCAGATTCTACAAATCACACAGATTTAGGGCTTGAGCCCCTTTTTACTTGTTGCAAAACTTCACAAAGGTCGCTACTCTCATTGCTATGATAGGTTTCTTTTTAAAAAAGGCTTTTTTTGATGGGTGGGACAATTTAATCTCCCTTGTTATTCTCAATCTAGGGTTCCTTTTGGTCTTAGCGGGCTTCTACGGAGCCATGGAGGTTTTAACTATCAGCACCATCGGGGGGATAGCTTTACTCCTGTTGACACTCCTTTTCTACGCCTTCTACAGTGGGTGTTTAGCCTACCAAACCAAAGAGTATGCGTTTTACATGAAAAGTGACGCCAAACACTTCTTCAGTGCTGTCAAAGTACTCTGGCGCCATAACCTGCTTTTTGCCTTTTTGAACCTCATATTCTTCTCTCTCGCTTTCTTTGTTATTCCGTTTTATCTCTCTATAAGCACCTTTTTGGGCCTTGTTGTGGGAGTATTTTTGTTTTGGCTCGCTTTTTTACTTATCCTAGCCCTTTTCTATTTCTTCCCTTTGGCAATCCAGATGCCTAAAGACAAACCCCTGAAAAGTTTAAAAAAAGCCTTTATTATAGTGGCCGATAACCTCGGATTTACCCTCTTTTTCGCCCTCTACCAACTATTTAACTTAGTTTTATCGATCTTTTTAGCAACCTTGATTCCGGGGATGGCTGGTCTTCACCTGAGTGGACAAGGTGCTTTAAAATTGCTCCTTTTAAAATATGACTACCTCGAAGAACACCGTGAGGTTAAGCGCAAGAAGATCCCTTGGGATGCCCTTTTGATAGAAGAGCGGGAAAAGGTTGGCCCTCGATCTCTAAAAGGCATGATTTTCCCATGGAAAGATTGAGATGCACTGGGAAGTAGAGTGTAAAATTGCGCTAAGGGCGCCACAGGTCCAATCTCTCAAAATTAAAATTGGGGAGAGCTACCCAAAGGCGATTCACAAAAAACTCAACATCCGTGATACCTACTGGGGCAAGGGGGGTACAGTGCCGCTCTTTAGAGTCCGTAACGACTCAGAATCTCTACTTATAACCATCAAGAAGAAGAGCAAAGGGGCTGATGCCGTAGAGGTAAACCAAGAGTGCGAATTCTCCCTTGCGGTGCAACAAGCCGCTAAAGTGGTTCTTTTTTTTAAAGAGTTGGGGTATACAATGCTCTATGAAAAAGAGAAAATTGGTGAGGCTTGGATTCTCGGCAATCAAAGGATTGAGATTGTCGAGGTTCCTCCTTTGGGCCATTTTTTAGAAATTGAACTCATAGTTGGTGAAAATGAGCACACTGCAGCTTATAAGCAATTGGCAGAGATTAGAGCGACGCTGGGGGTACTACACTACCCTCTGGAAGAGCGCTTCTACAGTGAAATGTTATTTAACAAGAGGTGAGAAATGGAGTTTCGTGCAAGCCATATTTTAGTGAAGGAGCGACAACTGGCCGAGGACCTGCGTAAGCGGATTTTAAAGGGGGCAAACTTTGCCGCTTTAGCCCGCGATTTCTCAACCTGTCCCAGTAAAAGCAAGGGAGGAGACCTTGGTTGGTTTACCGAAGGGGCCATGGTGAAACCCTTTGAAGAGGCTGTTAAAAGGATGAGTGTCGGCTCAATTAGCCCGGTAGTTGCCACTCAATTCGGCTTTCACGTTATAAAGAAGACCGGTAGCCGTTAGTTAGCGCCATTTGGGGATAACTAACGGTGCCTTGGCATCTTTGGCATAGTGGAGGTCGACCTCAACCTTATAAACCTCTTCGATGCGTTCTTTGGTTAACACCGTCTCCACACTCCCTTCAGCGACAATATTGCCCTTGTCCAGCATGATTACCAAGTCACTGAAGGCACTCACCGCATTAAGGTCGTGGAGGACACAAACGACGGTTGCAATCCTATTTTTAACCAAAGAACTTAAAAGACTCAAAATCTCCCTTTGGTGGTGCACATCGAGATGACTCACCGGTTCATCTAAGAGGATTACTTTGGACTGTTGCGCCAGAGCGCGTGCGATTAATACCCGCTGATATTCTCCACCGGAGAGTTCTGTAGCTACTCTCTCCTTGAGGTGGGATAGTTTTACCACTTCAAGGGCCTCTCCTATAATTTTGTGGTCGCGCATTGTTAGATTGGCCAGACGCTTTTCATGGGCATAACGCCCCATTGCCACACATTCGTAGACACTAAAGTCGTATTCGAGGCGGCTTGTTTGGGGGACGTAACTCAAGTATTTGGCTAACTCGCGTTGGGAGTAGGCGAGAAGGTCCCCTTTCTCTAAAAGAATTGCCCCTTTATTGGGGGGAAGGATCCTGAGAAAGTGGCGTAACAGGGTAGTTTTACCCGAACCGTTCGGACCAATGATCGAAATAAAGGCGTCTTTAGGGAAGGCTGTACTGAGGTTAGTAAAGAGTGGTTTGTTGCGGTAAGACCAATTGAGATTTTCGATGGTGGCAACGTTTTTTTCCATTACATCGTCTCCCTTTTGCGTCTGACTAGGAGGATTATAAAGAGGGGGGCTCCCCCAATAGCCGTAATAATGCCTACGGGTAATTCGGTTGTTCCCATTAATACCCGTGCTAAAGTGTCGGCAGTTACCATCATCAAAGCACCTCCTAATAGGGAGAAGAGGAACAGGTTTTTATGTTTTGGTCCCACAATAAGACGCATGATATGGGGGACCATCAATCCCACGAACCCGATAATTCCACAAAAGGCGACCGTGACGGAAGTGGCTAAGGTTGAGAGGCCCAGGAGTATTAAGCGGATAGTTCTCACCGAGACACCGACCGAAAGGGCCGAGGCATCATCAAGGAGCAGGATGTCGAGTTCTCGATTAAGAAAGCCGATGGGCAGGAGTGCCAAGAGGGAAATGCTCCCCATTATTAACAGCTTTTCCCAATTAGCCGTAGAGAAACTCCCCAGTGTCCATTGCATAATACTGTGGAGTTGGCTCCGGTTGAGGTACATGAAGAGACTCATGAGGGCCGACAGGAGAAAGTTTAAAGCTATCCCTGTTAATAGGAGCATTGTCGGGGAGCGACGGACGCCACCGGAGAGGATGAAAATTGCCCATGTTGCCCCTGCAGAGCCTAGGAAGGCGGCAAGCGGGACTTGGTAGACCCCCGTGGCGCCACCAACTAGACCTAAGTAGATTCCCAAAGCGACAGCGAAGGCCGCTCCACTGGAAATCCCTAAAACATAGGGGTCTGCCATCGGGTTACGAAAAAGGGCCTGGTAGACCATTCCTGAGACGGCGAGCACGATGCCCGCCACCAGAGCCGTTAAAATCCTAGGCAACCTTAAGGACCAAATAATCCGGTGTTGTGCATTAGTAAAGGTGGCGTTCATCTGATAAGTGGGGCCATCTTTAATGATTGCAACGGTTTGCTTGATAGTTATCCCCGCCGGTCCCACCGCTAGTGAGGCCAATGTTACAACAACCAACAAGGCCAATAGAGTAACCCAAAAGAGGGGGTAGAGCTTTCTGTTTAACATCGACTACCTCAAAATATTGGCAATCGCTTGCGCTAATAGCAGGACTGCTTGTCCACTACGTGGACCTTGTCTCTCAATAATTGAGTTTTCCACTGAAGTTATGATTCGATCCTCTTTAACGGCAGTTAAGGTGTTGTAAGGGGGGGTCGTGGTAAATATTCTTTTAGTCTCTTCAGAGGTGGAGCCCCAGAGGGCCGGCAAGATGATAATGTCAGGGTCGTGAGCTAGAATTAGTTCCACCTGGTAACCCCAATTCACGGCATCAGAGGCAATGTTGATGGCACCTGCAGTGGTGATTATATCGTGAAGATAAGTATCGCCGGTGGCTGTAAAATCTCCCCATTCACCAAAACCGGCCACATAGTAGACAGTTGGTGGATCAAAAGAGAAGCTTTGCGCTTTTTTGACGGAATCGTCAATTGCCTGATTGACTTCAAGTGCTTTCTCAGGAACACCGGTTAAGGTGCCGACTTTAGTAATCAGGCGGGAAGTCCCTTCAAGGGTTTCTCCTTCGTCAATGAAAGCCACCGTCAAACCGCTCCTTTCGAGGGCATCAATGGTTTGAGCCTGTCCAAGATTTCCGATGACAACTAAATCGGGTTCCAGGGAGAGGATTTTTTCAATACTGGGACTGAAAAGGTCTCCCACCGTAGGGATATCGGAGGCCTCCACAGGGTAGTCGCAGTATTCTGTTCTCCCCACCACTTTATCGCCGATGCCTAAGGCAAAAAGGATTTCGGTTAAATTAGGACTCAGCGAGACAATCCTTTGGGGCGCCTCTTTAAGAGTTATAACGACCCCTCGAGAGTCAGTTATTGAGTAAGGTGATTGTTCGCTAACAACTGCCTCTTTTTGACCCGTAGCAAATAGGGGAAAGAGAGTGATTGTGATAACAATAATTAAGAAAGGTATTCGTATCCGTTGCATGCCGCACTCCTCGTAGTCTTGAGTTTGGGCATGAGACTGCACACCCGACCTATACACCGTAGGTCCGATTTTAAATCGACAGGTTCTTGTGCGGCAGGTCTCCTGGCTTTGAGGAATACGTAACAGCTCCTTCCCAGATTCCCAGTGGTTGCCTTGCGGCAGCTGTTCTTACCTCATCACAGTGGCGGGACCGTACGGGACTTACACCCGTTTCCCTCTTAGCGAAGGGCCTGAAACCCTCCGAACCACACTAAAGAGATAGTAAGTTTCTACAATATTTCTGTCAAGGTGTCCTTGACCAGCACCTAGCAATCCCCTAAAGTTTGCCCATGGAGAAACAACTTACTATTTACACCGATGGAGGGTGTCTAGGGAACCCAGGGGTGGGTGCTTGGGCTTTTGTCTTGAGTGATGGCCAAGAAGTGGTCGAAAAAGCGGGCAAGTCTTTGTTAACTACGAATAACCGGATGGAGTTGCTCGGGGTGATTCGAGCTCTGGAGTACGTCTTGAGTCACTCTGAAAAACCGACAACAATCTCCCTTTATACCGACAGTCAATATGTGAAAAGGGGCATAACAGAGTGGATTCACAACTGGAAGCGCAACGGATGGCGCACGGCAGTTAAAAAAGAGGTGAAAAATCGCGAGTTTTGGATGGCTCTCGATAGACTAGCCGAACAGTTAAATATTGAGTGGCATTGGGTCCCTGGTCATGCCGGAATCGCCCTCAATGAGCGGTGTGATGAGTTAGTAAAAGAGGCAATGAATTCAATTGGCTAATCTGTGTTGACTCTTTTTTGACATCTTGGTACTATCCAAACGTTGTTTACGGGCCACTAGCTCAGCAGGTAGAGCAACGCCCT
>JBAYSE010000088.1:0-6733 GCA_041676265.1 Sphaerochaetaceae bacterium | reverse complement strand
TGGTGGTGGGGACTGCCACCAACTTAACAACCGAGAGGGCTGCTGAGAAAAAAGCCCCCACAGCGATCCCCGAGAGGACTAATCGCTAGACCCTCCCCCCGTAACTAAATTTGCGGGCCAGGTAGTAGGAGGCAATCAGTGCTAATAAGCCAAAAAATGTTGCACTGAGCTGCACTAATAAGAAAGAGGAGCCCACAATGGTAATAGCCATGGCTGCCCCAAAGGCCGCTCCTTGGGAGACACCTAGAAAGCCCGGCTCGACTAGTGGGTTGTTAAAGAGCATTTGAAAGACAAATCCGGCCATAGCCAGTGTCGCTCCCCCGGTAATAGCCAATAAAATCCTGGGGAGACGTACATTCCAAACCACTTGTGCTAACAACTCATCTTGTAGCAATCGCAACGGATTGTTAAAGCCGGCCTTGGGGTAGCGCCCCAGACAGAGGGCCAATAGGGTAAGCAGTAGCAAAAGGAACACTAGAATAATCAGCCGGGTACGGGGTTTAATAGTTACTCCTCCTCCTGTAAGCATCAACGATGAGTGAAAGAGTCTGTTCATCCTCTATATTGTAAAAATCGCGGTAGAAAGAGTAAATTTCAGCTTCGATCTCTACTTCACTAAACAAATTTGGGTGTAGTTTAGCACTGAGCCACTGCAGAGCCAATATCCAGCGACTGTCTGCTTGGAAGTAACTCATTAAATCGGCCGGTGCCGTATAAATTTTGCCATTAATGGCAGCTTTTAACTGCTGCCACTGGGGGCTTTCTCTGATGGCTTCGATAAACTCATCGGCAGGGGTGGAGTAATTGACCAAAATTATCTCATCAGGGTCCCAGCTGGCAATCTGTTCGAAAGAGACCTTGCGCCAAGTGTTAGAGGTAACATTGGACTCGAGCCAAACCGGATTTCCACCACTCTTTTCAACCAGAAAGGTTTGAATCCAATTGTTGGGGGCTACGCTGAAGGCGGCCACCCCATCGCTCAAAGCTGTCTGTAAAACGAGGGTTTTAGGTCTCTCCTCAGTTTTTAAAGAGCCAATTTTTTGGGCAACTTGGGCCTCCCTTTGGTTGAAGAGTTTGATAATCTTCTGGGGGGTCTTCTCATCTCCTAAAAGTTTTCCCAGTTCCACAATCTCCTCTTTCCACGCATCAGAAGTCTCTAAATCCATCACAAAGACGGGCACGTTAAAAGGTTCCAGAAGTTTAACCACCGAGTCGTAGTTATTACGCTTGGTAATGATTAAGGAGGGGTTGTAGGCGAGAATCTCTTCCACTCCAATTTGTTGTCCCAAGCGTCCCTTTGTGGCGTACTCTTGTCGTAACAGGGGGAAGAAATCGCCTAATCCTTGGTCGGTTTTGGCCAAAATGACCTCAATATTAGCGACTAAAGGGAACATAAAAAGGGCATCGGCCGGCATTACAGCCGCCCTTCCGGCAATCAAAATCCTCTCAAGAGGACCATTCACCGTGACACGCCGATTTAAAGCATCAATCGCTGTGTGTTCTGAAGTGGGTACTTTTTGTTCTTGAAGTGGTTGGGCCCCTAGCGCGAAAGTGACGCACAGGAGCACAATCAAAACTAATGAGACTCTATTTACCCTTCTAAAAATCATGGGGTAACCTCCTTAATAATGACAAGTTCAAGGGGAAGTTTACCATTATATTTTTGAAAACACAACGGAACTATTTGGGCATCGACTTGATTCACTTTCCGTTTCCCAGTAATCTGATGATATTAACAGCTAGGGGGAGAGTATGGATAATGCAAAATTTAAAGCACAAGTCTATGCGCTGAAAAATGCTCAGAGGAGACTGGCGACCCTCTCGCTTCAAGAGCGCAATAAGATGCTATTAACCATTAGTGAAACCTTACAAGCGGAAGCCTCTAAAATATTCAGAGCCAACCAAAAGGACCTAAAGAGGGCGAAGAGTGAAAATTTGTCCCCGGTTTTACAAAAAAGGCTCCTTTTTGATGAAGATAAACTGCAAGATGCCTGTGAAGGGATTACCCAGGTAGCCTCATTGCCTGACCCGGTCGGCAAAGTCCAAGAGCGCCGCCTTTTAGCCGAAGGCCTCCTTTTAGAACGGGTAGCCGTCCCTATTGGGGTTATCGGGATGATCTTTGAAAGCCGCCCCGATGCGCTCATCCAAATCATTGCCCTCTGTCTGAAAAGTGGTAATGGCATAGTCCTTAAAGGGGGTAGTGAGGCGCGTGAAAGTAATGCTGTTTTAGTTGAAATAATTCGCCAAGCACTCCAAGATTTTAGTGCCGGCAGTGGTTGGATAGTGCATATGGAGAGCCGCGAGGATGTGCAGACAATCTTAAAACTCGATGATGTTATCGACCTCCTCATTCCCCGTGGGAGTAATGTGTTTGTCCGCTATATTATGGACAATACTAAAATCCCGGTTTTGGGGCATGCCGATGGGTTGTGTGCTATCTATGTTGATGAGGAGTACGACTTAGAGTTAGCCCTGAAAGTCACCGTCGATGCTAAGTGTCAGTATCCCGCTGTCTGTAATGCTGTAGAGACCCTCCTTGTCCATAAGAACATAGCACAGGAGTTCTTGCCACGCCTCAAAGAGGCTTTGGCTCCCTACTCGGTAGAAATACGGGGGGAGGATCGGGTGGGCAAAATTATTGAGTGTAAAGTCGCGGTGGAAGAGGACTTTGAAACAGAATTCTTAGACTACATTCTTGCCATAAAAATTGTTGATTCTTACCAAGAAGCCGTCGATCACATAACCCGTTACGGCTCGCACCACACCGATGCTATAATTTCCTCGAATGAAGCTACTGCCAAAAGGTTTTTGCGAGAAGTCGATTCAGCGGATGTCTTTTGGAATTGCTCAACGCGGTTCGCCGATGGTTTCCGCTATGGGCTTGGGGCCGAGGTGGGGATAGGAACCCAGAGAATCCATGCGCGTGGCCCGGTGGGATTAAATGGCTTGGTTACCTCTAAATGGCTTTTAGCCGGTCAGGGACATACGGTAGGCAATGTTTCCTTTAACCACATTGATCTACCCCTCGATAAATCTGAACTGTGGAGTGAAGGGCAGTAATGGAACGCAATTTTTCAAAAGCACATCGTGTAGTGGTCAAAGTGGGCACCAACCTCCTTTCGGGCGGTAATGGTGTCGATGCGGCGCGGATTGCGCGGGTAGTGCAAGACATCGTTACATTGCGACAAAGAGGTGTTCAAGTCCTCTTAGTCTCCTCTGGAGCGATAGGATTGGGGGCTAAAGAGCTCAATCGGAACGCCAAAGTGCGTCAAATTGCCCTGCGCCAGGCTTGTGCCTCAATCGGGCAACCCCTCTTGATGAGCCACTATCGCTTAGCTTTTAAGAACCACGCTGTAATTTGTTCCCAAATCCTCCTTACGCGTAGTGATATGAATCAGCGTAAAACTTTCGTCAACTTGAAAAATTCGATAGACACCCTTCTAGCTTTGGGTGTTGTCCCCATTATTAACGAAAATGATGTGGTCAGTATTGCCGAAATAGGGACCGCTTTTGGCGATAACGACCGTCTAAGTGCTTTTGTGGCGAGCAAAATTGACGCTGACCTTTTAATAATCTTGACCGACATAGCCGGATTATATGACAAAGATCCCCGTGTTTTCCCTGACGCAAAACTTTTGAACGAGGTTAAAAAAATCGATGAGACTATTCTAAGCTTCGGGGGAGACACTACTACCAGTTTCTCTACCGGGGGGATGCGCACTAAACTTTTGGCGGCTAAAATAGCGGCCTTCGCCGGATGTGCAACTGTTATCGCTAGTGGCTTTGAAGAGGGTGTTCTCTGTCGGATTCATGCAGGAGAGCCATTAGGGACCTATTTCCACCCTGAAGAGGGGTTGAAACAGAGGGAGAGGTGGATACTAAACACCGCTGCGGAAGGGACGATTTGGATTGATGACGGCGCCGTGGCAGCCCTCAGAGGCCACAAAAGTCTCCTCCCTTCGGGTGTTGTTGCCGTTGAAGGGGTGTTTCATGCGGGAGATGTGGTGATGATTAATAAGATAGCTAAAGCAGTACCCTATTACAACAGTACCGAAATCTTGAAAATGGCAGGGCATCAAGGCCGCGATATCCCTAAAAATGTGAGAAAGGGAAAAAGTGATGTACTTTTCAGGCCTGAAGATATAGTATTTTTAGACAATGAGTAGTAGTTATCGCCTTTTTCACCGTAAGCAAGATATCGGTAAACGCATTAGTCTGCTCCATCGGGAGCAATTACTCTCTGTTGCCATGGTCGCCCAAGAGAAAGGGGAGGCTTTAGCGCGTTCCGTTGAGCACCTTGCAGAGTTGAGTCGATGGCCTTTGCATGTTTTAATGGATGAGGAACAGGGCAATATTGGCGAGCTCACAGAGCGTTTCCCCTCGGTGACTTTTATTGTCTTTGCCCTTCCGGCGACTATTGGGGCAATGGCTAATGTAGTGGCTAACGAATGCTACTCAACCTATTTTTACCTGACCCGTAGCGATTTGCGCCACTCTAATTATGAGCTAGAAGAGGCCCTCAAATACTTAGAACAGAGTGAGAAACCTTCGGTGATAACTCCACTGCTCTCCAATAGACTAGGCGAGCCGATCCCCACCATCCAAACCCCTTTGGCTAGAGAGCATCTTATTGACCCGGTCTCTTTTATTCCCAAAGGGGCTTTAGAGCCAACGCTTTACCCCTTCTTAGGCCTTGGGTTGTACGGGCGAGCCCTTTTTCAACGTCTCAGGGGTTTTGATGAAGCCATTGAGAGTGATTACTGGCAAACGTTAGACTTTGGTTTGCGCTCTTGGCTCTACGGTTACCCAATCTACAACAGCCCCACCCTGCAAGCCTCGTTTTTTGAGCGCCAGTTCGTAATTGAAGACCGAAGCGCGGCTGTAGGCATTAAAAGAGTCCACACCAGAGCACTAGGAGTGCGCCAGATAAAAGGGAAAAACTACCTTAGGAAAGTACGCCGCTACCAAGATAATCATCTGCAAGAAGAGATGCGGCGGCGCCTTTCTCTTTATAAAACAGATTTCTACCAATTAACTGAAGAGTGGAAGATTTCATGAAAAAGTGGTTATTTCTCCTCTGGTTAGCTGTTATGGGGCCACTTGTGGCTGTGTCAACCTTTAATTTACCCGTCAGCACGGTGGTAATTGATGCCGGTCATGGAGGGGGAGACCCGGGGGCCATTGGGCAGACCCTCTGTGAAAAAGAGGTAACTCTCAATATTGCCCTCCAACTGGCCAAATATTTGGAGGCGCAAAGCTCCTTAAGTGTTACCCTCACCCGCGATGACGACAGTTATCTCTCCCTTGAAGAGCGCTCACAAATTGCCCAGACTACCAACCCGGGCGCAGGCAAGTCGCTCTTATTTATCTCGATACATGCCAACTCCTCTCCATCGGAAGAAGCCAGTGGTTATGAGCTTCTCATCAAAAAAAGCAGCCATTGGGTTAACTTTCTAAATGCGAATAGTGCCGATTGGCAGATGCTCCGCTTTGCCACTGAGAGTGGCGCGACCCTTAACAAGGCCTTAAACCGCCAAAATCTCCTTTTGGCAAACAGTATTAATAATGCCCTCACACAAGCATTTCCGGCGGCCAAAAATCGGGGAGTGAAAGAGCAAGACATCTGGGTGTTGAACAATAGCCTAAACCCCGCAGTGCTAGTCGAGGTTGCTTTCATTAGTAATGTCGCTGAAGAGAGCCTGATGGCGCAACCGTGGTGGCAAACGAAGATGGCCCACGCTATTGGTGCCGGTATCCTCGCTTATATTACCGATTATTGAGTTTTTGAAGTCCCTCAAAGGCTAAGCGGGTTTTCATTCTCTTGAGTTCACTCGAGAGGGAGACTTTGTAGATATGGGGATTCATCAACCGCTTGTAGGTTGAGTGAAAAGCCCTTAAGCCTTTCAAAGCCCTCTGTTGAACCTCCTTAACACGGGGACTCTCTGAAACGCGCTTCCCATCTACCATGCAGAGCTGAAGTAGGGGTTTGACACTCTTAAAACGCTCCTTTCGCATAGTGAAGAAATCGACTTCACTGAAAGGGTGGTAAAAGAGGTAGTCCTCATCCAAAGAGATTTTCTCATCTTCCAACGTGATTAAGTCGGCCAGAGGGGAGTCATTCTCATCAAAGAAACGCCACACTTGCTTGCGTCCTGGGTTGGTAGCTTTCTCAAAGCTATTGGTAATCTTCATTGTCTCCACCCAAGAGCCATCCTCACTTTCCCTAGCTGCCAATTTGTAGACACCATTGAGGGAGCTCTGAGAACCACCGGTGACCAAATGGGTCCCGATTCCCCACGAATCGATGGGGACGTTGTCGTGCTTTAGCGTTTCGATGATCTCTTCGTTGAGATCGTTAGAGGCGTAGATACGGGCATCCGTTAGACCCGCTTTATCTAATTTATCTCTAATTTCCCGTGACAGGTACGACAGGTCACCACTATCTAGGCGTACTCCAAGGCGCTTGCCTTTAGCTTTCAACGCTTGCCCCACGATAATAGCATTTTCGATACCTGAGCCAAGGGTATCGTAGGTGTCAATCAAGAGGATGGTGTTATCGGGATAGATCTCAGCAAAAGCTCTGAAGGCTTCCAATTCGTTTTCAAAGCTCATTACCCAAGAGTGGGCCATGGTTCCAGCCACCGGGATATCGAAAACTTTGGCCGCTAGGGTATTGCTGGTTGCAGCGCTACCGCCAATAAAAGCAGCACGGGAAGCGCTTAAAGCACCATCG
>JBAYSE010000087.1:0-6747 GCA_041676265.1 Sphaerochaetaceae bacterium | reverse complement strand
GAATTGTCGACAGCTGTAAGAGGACCTCGATCTCAGTCAACTCTTTCTCCAGCTCACGGTAGCGCACTAATTTGGAGGCTTGGCTTTTTCTTAAATCGTACTGCCGTTTGATCTCCCCCAAAAGGGTCTCTACCTGTTCAATATTCTCTTCGGTGCGTTCAAGTTTCCGCCCTGCTTCGAGACTTCTTTGTTTGTAGCGGGTTATTCCAGCCGCTTCTTCAAAGATGTAACGCCGGTCTTCCGGTCTGGTACTTAAGATTTGGTCAATTTTACCCTGTTCTAAAATAGAGTAGGCACTTTTGCCGATGCCGGTATCCCAA
Organism: Sphaerochaetaceae bacterium; assembly: GCA_041676265.1. GTDB lineage: Bacteria > Spirochaetota > Spirochaetia > Sphaerochaetales > Sphaerochaetaceae > DUOJ01. Next base: position 6,427 of record JBAYSE010000087.1, on the reverse strand, counting down.
AAGAGCTCGCGTACATCCCTTAAGCGTACCAGATTACGGTTGATGTAAAATTCACTCTCACCGGAGCGAAAAAGGCGGCGTCTAATTTCAACTTCCGAGTGGTCAATCGGTAACAGTCGCCCCTCGTTACCAATGACCAGAGAGACTTCGGCTACATTGAGGGCTTGGCGGTTTTCAGTGCCGTTAAAGATTACATCTTCCATTTTTCCGGCACGCAGGGTCTTTGTCGACTGTTCCCCGAGAACCCATTTAATGGCGTCAACCACGTTACTCTTGCCACAGCCATTAGGGCCAAGGAGACTAGTAATCCCTTCCCCGAATTCTAAGCGGGTTTTATCGGCAAAAGATTTAAATCCATATAATTCAAGACTTTTAAGAAACAAATAGTTCTCCTACCGCTTACTTGTCGTGATTATAGCACAATCTAAGTTAATTGACAAAGACCCTATCTCCTTTTAATCTCTCATTATGGCATTAATTTGTGGTATCGATGAAGCAGGCAGAGGACCCTTAGCCGGCCCGGTGTGCGCAGGTGCCGTCGTCCTCCCCAAGGACTTCCCTTTTGAAATTTTGAAAGACTCTAAAAAACTCTCACCCAAGCGCCGCTTAGAGGCTGAAAAAATAATAAAAGAGGGGGCTTTGTGTTGGTCAGTGGCTTGGGCTAATCATAAGGAGATCGACAAATTTAATATCTTAGGTGCCACTTTCTTGGCTATGCAAAGGGCCTTTAAACGCATTGATATGGCTGTTGACTTAGTAGTTGTTGACGGTAATCAAACGCCTCAATTAGGGGTTGCCTGTTACAGTATCGTCAAAGGGGATGCGAGTGTTTTTGAGATTATGGCCGCCTCAATTTTGGCTAAAACTGCCCGCGACCGGTTCATGATTAAAATGGATGCATTGTATCCCCGGTACGGCTATGCTCAACATAAAGGGTACCCGACCCTCACCCATCGGCAAGCTTGCCGTCAATGGGGAGCGAGCCCTATTCAAAGGCTCACTTTTAACTATTAGTGCCCTTTCTGTTTTATGAAATCGAGCGATTTTTGAAACTCTTTAACAAAATCATCCAAATCTTCTTTGTAAACAATGATCGATTGCCGAATGAAGCGTTCAGAGCCCCCCTCGCTACCCCGACTCTCAACAATATTTAGAAAGAGATCTCCGTAGACATTCTCCTTAACATTGAAAAAGTAGGTCCTCTCTCCCGAAACAAATTTAGTAGTAAAAACTTCTCCGCGAACTCCCATAATTTACCCCTTTGCTACAAGCCCCTTAAAGAGCGTTTTATCTAGAGCCACATTCAGCTTTAAGGGGTTTTTTAAGCGCCCGACGGGAATCGAACCCGCCTCTTCAGCTTGGAAGGCTGAGGTAATACCACTATACCACAGGCGCACGACTCCTATTCATAGCCGAAAGTTTCCCCTTCGTCAAGAACCTTCCCTTTATTAAAGGGAATCTTTGTAGTATTGTTCTTTAATGGATTGGCAACACCTATATTTAAAATATATCATCGAGGTAGTTCTGAACCTAAGGGTGCATGATAACCTCTCAATTAACACCAACTCTGCCCATTTGGAAACAGCCCTGACCCTCGCCCAGGAGGCCAGTGAAGTTACTCTAAAAGAGGTCCATGTTGTCCCCCTTGAAGAGGGCGTGGCCAGGGATGTAATCACTATTAAACCCCTTGCTGGAGAGGACAAAGGGGCTAATCTTGGGCAAGCGGTTCTTTTGAGGATTGATGACACCGAAGAGCGACAGTGGCTTGTTGAAGAGTCACCGCAGAGCATTCTTGAGAACCTGCCCCTATTGCAGAAAGTTGGCAACTTGGGCCCTCCTCAAATGAATCGTGAGATTGCCCCTTGGGCCCTCGTCCCTTACCCCGGAAAGGCCTGGGCAGAACACCTGGGTATGTCGGAGGAGCAACTTTGGCACCTTTTTTCACACCTCTTTGGTCTAAGCAATCGCGAATTTGACAAAGAACGCCACCAAACAGTCTATCGACAATTGTTAACCCTCAACCGTAGTGACCCCTGTCTCTACACCTTTAAAGGAGACCACTCAGACTTCACCATCGCAATGAACCGTAACGGCCGTTGGCGCAGTGGCTTATCACAGCTGAGTAACGCCCGCCCCTTTATCTCAATGCTCCCCATAGGGCGTTTAACTATGCTGAGCGACTGTGACTCTTTAAACGGAAAAATTTCTGCGCCCTACCCCTTTCCACTACTAGGTGGTGTAGTTGAAGGGGCCACTTTTGAATTCTTTCAAGGGGAACTAACGGCCTACAGTGCCAAGCGGGGCGAAGAGCTCCTCACTCTCGCTTTCAATGTCGACCGTGGTGCTCGCAAAGTCAGTGGCGTCACGCTGATTGATAATAAACTGGCTCTCCCGGCGACTGTCAAAGGGTATGGTTACAAAGGGTTTGATGAGAGTGTCACCAATAGCATCACTTTTGGCATGGGAGAGGCTCGCCACGTAGAAGCCCTTGAGGAGTACACCAATGAAGAGGAACTGGCTATGCAAACGGGCTGTAACTTGAGCACAATTAGAGTGGTGGTACCACTGGAAGCCGAGAGTTTGTCGATTACAGACGGCAGCGGAAAGACTATTATGGAAAATGGTGAAATAATAATTTGAGACGAGGTTTATAGTGAAAAGTATTGAACAAATGGCTTTTGATTATGCCCAATTGGTGATTGGTGCCGGAGTGGCCCTCTATGAGGGACAGTCACTCTTAATAGTGGCCCCTGTAGAGAGTTATTGGTTTGCCCAGCTTTTGGCAGAGGTAGCCTACGATAAAGGTGCCCAATTGGTTAAGATCGAACTGGATGACCTTAGGCTCCTAAAGAGACGCACTGAGAGGCAGAATGAGGCGATGCTTAGCGAGCTCCCCGATTACACCAAGGCGATTGACTATGAGATGATTGTCAAAGATTGGGCCTATATCCGCATCGATAACACGGAGAGCCGCTACCAACTTAAGGGGGCCGATGCTACTAAACTAGCCGCCTATAAACGAGCACGTAGCCAAGCCAGCCGACACCTAAATGATGCTAGGATGCGCCATGAACACCCCTGGTGTGTGATTTGTGTTCCGGGAGAGGTATGGGCTAAAGAGGTCTTGGGTCAAGAGGGGACAGTCGAAGAGCTCTGGCATCTCTTAGCCCCCATTTTGAAACTTGACCAAAAGGACCCTATTGTTGCCTGGCAAAATCAAGCAGCTCTACTAAAAGCACGCAGTGCCAAACTCGATAGCCTCGGTATTACCAGTGTCCACTTCAAGAGCAAAACTGCCGATTTGACGGTGGGCCTTGCCGCCTCTCACAAATGGGTTGGTGGCGGCGATAAACTTCCCAGTGGTGTGCCGTTTCTGCCGAATATCCCCACTGAAGAGGTTTTTACCACTCCCGATTATCTTAAGACCAGTGGCTCTATAATCACTACCCGTGCTACCTCGCTCCTCGATACTATGGTCAGCAAAGTTAAACTCACCTTTGATAACGGTAAAGTAGTCGCTTGTGATGCCGGTCGCGACCAAGCGATTATGGAGCGTTTTTTGGCTATTGATGAAGGCGCCTCTTATCTAGGAGAAATCGCTTTAGTTGATGAGAGCTCCCCAATAGCCCGCAGTGGCAAGGTGTTTGGCTCTATCCTCTACGATGAGAACGCCTCGTGCCACTTAGCTCTGGGAGCCGGTTACCCCAGTGCTTTAAAAAATAGCCAAGAGCTCACCAGTGAAAAATTACTAAATAGAGCGGGGTGTAACACCTCCCGTGTCCATAGCGACTTCATGGTGGGTTCAGATGATTTGGTTATAACGGCAGAAACTTACCGGGGAAGCGTAACAATCATGGCAGATGGCCATTTTGTCATTTAAAGTTGTCGCTAATTATTTTGAGCCCCAGTAGGGTCAAATGGGGCTCGAGTATATCCAATTGCTCGATTAAGGGGGCAATTGTCTTACTCAGGCCCCCCGTCGCAATCACAAAGAGTTCTGCGCCAACCTCTTGACTCGTCCTCTTTAAAATTTCTTTAACCAGCCCCGCATAACCAAACATTATACCACTTTTAATTGATTCATCGGTGTTGCGTCCAATTGCTTTTTGGGGAACAGCAAGGGTCACTTGAGGAATTTGGGCAGTATTGTGGAAAAGGGAGTTGACGGCCGTAATGAGCCCCGGGGCAATAGCCGCCCCTAAAAGAGAGCCTTCCGGCGAGACGCTGGTAAAGGTGAGAGCGGTGCCGAAGTCGAGAATTACACAGTTCTTAGTGGGCCACAGAGAGTGGGCCGCCACGGCGTTAGCCAATAGGTCATACCCTAGCTGAGGGGGGATTGACTCTCTCTTCAACCCCCAAGCCGTCTCGTGGGAGACCATGAGGGGGTCCAAAGCAGTAAGGGTGTGCACCACCTTTTGAAAAGAGCGGGTTAAATTGGGAACAACTGAACTGATAACCGCCTTTTTAATCTGGTCACATTTATACCCTTTTTGGCGGATAATACGTTCGACTATCACCGAGTACTCGTCACTAGTCTTCTTCAAATCACTGTAGATTCGCCAAGTAGCCACCAGTTCTTCTTCTTGAAATAGGGCCATGACGACATGTGTGTTACCGATATCGACTACTAATAACATCCCGGTACCCCCTTAGGCTCCCTCTTTCAGTGAAAAAGCCTCTCTTTTATCTAAATACTCTTCAAAACCCATTACTCTGTCAATCACCTCACCATCACTGTTAAACTCGACGATCCGGTTGGCAATTGTCTGCACAAACTGATGGTCGTGGCTATTAAAGAGTAACACCCCTGTAAAATCTATTAAACCGTGGTTCAAACTGGTAATTGCCTCTAAATCGAGGTGGTTGGTAGGCTCATCTAGTATCAAAACATTGCCCTGTTCCAGCATCATCTTCGCCAACACACATCGCACCCGCTCCCCTCCACTTAAAACACGACAAACCTTGAGTGCTTCGTCGCCTGAGAAAAGCATCCTCCCCAAAAAGGAGCGGATAAAGGTTTCGTCTTCCGCATCGGAGTAACGACTCAGCCACTCAATAATTGTCTGGTTATGGTCAAAATAGTGGCTATTATCTTTGGGGAAATAGCTGACCTTGGTGGTTACACCCCACTCATAAGTTCCACTGTCAGGCTCAATTTTCCCCATAATAATTTCAAAAAAGAGCGTTTTTGCCCAATGGTTTGTCCCTACAAAGGCGATTTTATCTTGGCTATTTACCGTGATAGAGAAGTTGTCTAAAACTTTAACCCCATCGACGCTCTTAGTTAAATTGCGTACTTCCAAAATATTGCGCCCCACTTCGCGCTCCCCCTTAAAAGCGACATAGGGAAAGCGTCGCAAAGAGGGACGAAGGTCATCGATGGTTAGCTTATCGATAAGCTTTTTACGACTGGTAGCTTGGCGAGCCTTAGAGAGATTACTACTGAAGCGTTGGATAAACTCTTTAAGTTCCGCTATTTTCTCTTCCCGCCTCTTTTTCAAATCTTTAGCCTGCTTTTGGGCCAACTGGCTTGAGAGGTACCAGAAGTCGTAGTTGCCCACATAGAGTTCAATCTTAGCGAAGTCAATATCGGCAATGTGGGTACAGACGGTATTTAAAAAATGGCGGTCGTGGGAGACGACGATTACCGTATTCTTAAACTCCTCCAAGAAATTCTCCAGCCAGCGAATAGAGTTCCAGTCTAAGTGGTTGGTGGGCTCGTCAAGGAGGAGAATATCGGGGTTGCCGAAAAGGGCCTGCGCTAAAAGAACACGGACTTTCAAATTATCTTCTAGATCGACCATTTTAAGCGTTAAAAACTCTTCTCCTATGCCTAGACCGTTTAGGAGAATACCGGCTTCACTTTCAGCTTCCCATCCCCCCAGTTCGGCAAATTCCCCTTCAAGGACTCCGGCCATTAGCCCGTCCTCTTCACTGAAGCTCTCTTTAGAATAGATCTCTTCCCGTTGCTTGCTCACTTGCCAGAGGCGGGGGTAACCCATGATTACGGTATCAACTACACTGTAGTCGTTATAAGCATAGTGGTCTTGTTTTAAGACGGCGATCCGTTGGCCGGCGGGAATAATAATTTCTCCGGTGTCGCTTTCAATCTCTCCCGCGAGGATTTTTAAGAAAGTCGATTTACCTGCCCCATTGGCTCCGATTATGCCGTAACAATTACCTGGGGTGAATTTTATGTTAACCTCTTTGAACAGAACTTGGTTTCCGTAAGAGAGTGAAATATTAGAAGCTGTGATCATAATAGCAATTCCTCATAAAGAATATAGTTAGTCAGCACTAAAAAGGCTCTAGCACAAAACCTGTGTGAAAATGAATAAGACTATTAAAGAGGGGATATAAAATGGGCAATGCCTCTGTTATTGTGTGAATAGAAAAAAAGCACACGAACGGAGAGCAAAGCCCATGT
>JBAYSE010000086.1:0-6839 GCA_041676265.1 Sphaerochaetaceae bacterium | reverse complement strand
TCGTTCAATAAAATCGACTGAGGCTCTAAAACCGCTATCGAGGTAATAGGCGCCGATTATGGCCTCCATGCAGTCGGCTAAGAGGGCCTTTTTATTACGACCTCCGGAGAACTCTTCCCCTTTACCTATGAGGATGAAGTTATCGACACGGAGGTTTTTAGCTATTTCCGCTAGGCTCTCTTCACTAACCACAAAGGACCTAATTCGTGAGAAATCCCCCTCATCCATATCGGGCAGGTGGGTGAAAAGCCAAGCAGAGACCACTACCCCCAAGACGCTATCGCCAAGAAATTCAAGCCTTTCATTGTTGTCAATTTCATCACTGCTCTCATTGGCATAAGAGCGGTGGCAAAAGGCTAAGTTTAAGAGTGAGAGATCTTTAAATTTAATGAAGGCGAGCTTTTGGAATAAAGAAAGCTCCTTTTTTCTCTCTAGCGAGATAAGAGGAGCATTTCCGTAAAAGGATGTCTTCGACATCAAAATAACCTAAACAGACTATTTAACAACTTTAGCGAGGAAGTCTACAGCGTCTTGTACAGTCTCAAATTCGTTGGCTTTTTCATCGGGAATCGAGATTCCCATCTCCTCTTCGATGGCGTAGACTAGCTCGTAAGTATCAAGGCTATCAGCACCTAAATCCTTTCTAAAAGAGGAATTTAGGTTAATTTTATCTTCATTTATTTCTAATTTTTCTGCTATTAAACTTTTTACTTTCTCAAAAAGTTCTTTTGAATCCATTACTATCCTCCTGAAAGAGGCCTATCTTAGGCCATCTCCTCTAGATTAATTACTTGTCTTCCCCTGTAGAAACCACATTTGGGGCATACGCGGTGGGGAACAACCATGTTGCCACAGGTGCCACAAACAGTTAGTGTCGGAGTAGCTAAACGCATGTTAGCTGCCTTACGAGACGCTGCTTTTGACTTGGACTTTTTATGTTTAGGTACAGCCATATTTTAACCTCTTCTAATTCAGATATGCTTTTGTGAGAATAACGAAAACCACTAATTATGTCAACAACTACTGGTAGTAACTGCTATCCTTAATTTTTTCCTTCAATTCCTTAGCCACCAGAAGGGGCACCATACTCGAAATATCGGCCCCAAAAGCGGCCATCTCTTTAATTGCGGAAGAGCGCAGGACAAAGAAATTGGGGTCCGTTGGCATGAACATTACTTCCAAAGAGGGTAAAAGTTGTTTGTTAGTCATCGCCAATTCAAATTCGTAACCGAAATCGACGAGGGCTCTAACGCCCCTTATCATCACTTGTATCCCCTCTTTAGCAGCGTAATCAACAATCAAGCCATTCCAAATCACCACATTAACATTGTCGATATGGCCCAAAAGCACCTTTAACATTTTTAGGCGCTCATCGCCTGAAAAAAGGCATTTTTTAGCTATGTTGTCGGCGATGACCACATCGAGCTGGCTAAAGAGCTTTGCCGACCTTTCAATCAAATTCAAGTGTCCATTGGTGGGGGGGTCAAATGAGCCGGGTAGCATCGCTTTAATCGTGGGTTGCTCACTATTTTTCATCCTTGCACTCCTCTACGAATCTTTGCATCGCTTGAAACTCACTGACAGACTCATATGGTATTTTCTTGACTAGAGTGTAGTAGCCATCTTCCCCTTTTTCAACTATGGCAAAGTTGCCCTGTCCGACATAGGAGATTTTCTGGTTCTCACCTAAAGTCTCCTGTGAAGTGAGTTTCTCAAGGACACAGTCGAAGTGGCTGTAGCGCCCCTCCTGACCTTCGCAAATGGCTTGAGCTATCGTGTCAATAACCTGGCCACAGAGAACACAAGTTGGCAAAGGCTCATTGACTGTGGGAACCGCAATATCGAACCGTTTTTGTGAGCTACTCCTCTTTTTCCTTTTCCGCTTGCCCTTTTCGGGAAGAACTCTGTTTTTAGCCATAAATAACCTTTAAAGTTAAAAAGGAGAGCCTCTTAAACGACTCTCCTTTCCAATTTGAAGTCCTGACTACCTCTTCTTGATGATAAGTTCAGGAACTCTGGCCGCTTTACCAACCTTACTTCTGATGTAGTAGAGTTTTGCTCTTCTAACGCGGCCACGGCGCACAACCTCAATCTTCTCAATACGGGGTGAGTGGAGGGGAAAAACCCTCTCAACACCGACGCCATAAGAGTTTTTTCTCACGGTAAAGGTAGTTCTCAGTCCACTGTTTTTAAAAGCAATCACCAGCCCTTCGTAGACTTGAACACGCTCTTTTTCACCCTCTTTAATAGTGAAGTAGACCTTTACGGTATCACCCGCCTTAAAGTGGTCCATATTATCTTTAATTTGTTCAGATTCAATTGCTCTCAACTCATCCATCTCTTTTATCCTCTTCTTCTTTTTCCTGCTTCAATTCAGCAACAATTTTTTTCTCTTTATCACCCAAAGCAGTACTCTCTAACAGCTCTGGACGGTTCATGAGGGTCTTCTCCAACCGTTTACGTAAGCGCCACTGCTCTATCTCTTTGTGATGCCCCGACAATAATATCTCAGGAACAGAAATTGAGCAATAGGTTTCCGGGCGAGTATAGTGAGGATATTCCAACAACCCGTCGGTAAAACTCTCCTCTTTTAACGACTCACCGTTAATCACTCCCTCCAATAGGCGGTAGACTGCGTCAACAATCACTAGGGTAGCTACTTCACCACAGGAGATTACATAGTCACCTATACAAATCTCATCATCAACATACAAATCAATGATTCTTTGGTCAATCCCTTCATAACGGCCACAAATGAAGACTAAATTCTCCTCACGACTCAACTCCTGAGCGTAACTATGGGAAAACTTTTTGCCACTTGGTGAAGGGTAAATTACCCGCTTATGCTTAGCATCAATCGCTTCTAAAGCTCCGCCCAAAGGTTCTGGTTTCAACACCATACCGGCACCTCCACCATAGGGGCTATCATCACAGCTTTTGTGTTTATCACGGGCATAGTCGCGAAAATTGATTAGCTCATACGAAATTAGCCCACTCGCGACACTCCTAGCCATGATTGAGCTGGTAAAAAAAGGGGTCATGATCTCCGGAAATAGGGTTAGAATCTCAACTTTCACTCTAGCAACTCCCCCTTTAAGAGCTCAATTGTCTTCCCCTCAATGTCGACTTTGCCAATAAAAACTCCTAAGAAGGGGATTAAGTGGAGGGTATGACGTACATTGTGGCGAACTTCTAGGAGGAGGGCCTGTCCCCCCTCTACCGTGGCTTCAACTACAGCGACCTCTTGTCCCCCATAAAGGAGGGAGCACCCTATTAGATCGGCTACATAGAACTCATCGACCAATAGTTTCGGCGCTTCCCGGCGGGCAATCCAAACTTCCCAGCCACTGTAACGGCGCACCGCTTCCGGGCTCTCAAGACCTTTAAATTTGATTAAAAACTCGCTACCTTGGGTGGTAATTTTCTCAATTACCAGCGAAGCTTCGCTCTCCCCTCTACGCAACGAAACACCTAAAGAGTCCTTTAGGTGTTTGCTTTCACCGGAGAAAAGGTGAATCTTAATAAACCCATGTACTCCATGGGGTCTTTTCAAGACTCCAGTGGCCAGATAGTCCATTAATCAAGAATTTCCAACTGAACGTGTTTGCCACTCTTTGCCGCTGAAGCACTCAGTATTACCCGTATAGCATTGGCTATACGGCCTTGTTTGCCAATCACTTTACCAATATCGGCTGAGGCTACCTTGAGTTCCACAATGGTAGACTGCTCGCCTTCAATTAAATTGACAGAGACATCATCGATATCATCAACCAACGATTTAGCGATATATTCAACAAGATCTTTTTCCACAACACTACCCCCACTCCTACTCTTGGGTTCGCTCTAGAGTTATCTGGTGTTTGTTAAGTAGTCTTTTAACGGTTGGGGAAGGTTGGGCCCCTTTGGCAATCCACTCTTTAATTCTCTCTTCTTTTAAAGAAACTTGCTGGCCTTCCGCCTCTACGGGGTGGTAATAACCCACCTCCTCAATGGTACGGCTATCACGGGCAGCCCTTGAGTCGGTCACTACTAAACGGTAATAGGGTCTCTTTTTAGAGCCGAATCTCTTTAATCTGATACTGGTACTCACAACTTCCTCCTGCTCAACGCAACTACATTCCCATGTGTTTCATCATTGAAGCTTGGTATTTTTTATCCTTTGCGAACTTTCTCATAGTAAGTCGCATTTTCTCAAATTTTTTAAGCAAACGGTTCACGTCATAAACGGCCGTTCCACTGCCTGAAGCTATCCGTTTGCGTCTTAACGGACCTATTATACGATAATTCGCCCTCTCCGCATAGGTCATAGACTGGATAATTGCCTTTTCTCTTTTAAACTCACCGGTGTCGATATCATCCTCATTGATGCGCCCTTTGGCGCCGGGAATCATATCGATCAACTTGTCGATAGACCCCATCTTATTAACACTCTCGATCTGGTCTAGGTAGTCTTGCAAGTCGAAGGTATTTTTCGCCATTTTGGCTTGCATCCGCTCAGCCTCGGCAATGTCAATCGTCTCTTGGGCTTTCTCTACTAGGGTTACGATATCGCCCATCCCCAGAATTCGACCGGCCATCCTGTCGGGGTAAAACACCTCCAGGTCTTCAACCTTTTCGCCTACACCAATAAATTTGATAGGTTTGCCTACAATGGAGCGTAAAGAGAGGGCGGCTCCACCACGGGTATCAGAGTCAAACTTACTTAAAATAACCCCATCAATGCCCACTTTTTCTTCAAACTCTTGGGCAATCGTAACAGCATTTTGACCTGTCATCGCATCGGCGACAAAGAGGCGCTCATCAGCTTTCAGGACCTTCTCAATCCTTTTAATCTCATCCATCATCGTCTCATCGAGGTGCATTCGGCCTGAAGTATCGACAATTAAGGTGTTGTACTGCCCTTTTTTGGCCTCGTTGAGGCTATTTTTAGCAACTTTAACAGGGTCTTTAGTTGCCTCACTGTAGACCGGCACCCCTATCTGTGCGCCCAGTACCTGCAGTTGTAAGACAGCCGCCGGGCGGACAAGGTCGGCAGCGACTAAAAGGGGAATGCGTCCCTCTTTCTTAAATTTATAGGCTAATTTTGCGGCTGTAGTGGTTTTTCCCGACCCCTGTAACCCCATCATTAAAATTATGGAAGTGGTATCGGGACCCTTTAAGTTGAGTTTTTGATTCTCTTCATCGCCTAACAGTTGGACCATTCTATCATGAATGATCTTCACAAACTGTTGAGCGGGGTCAATCGACTTAAGAACCTTCTCCCCTTTAGCTTCTTCCATCGTGCGGTTCACAAAACGGCGCACAACGCGGAGATTAACATCGGCTTCCAAGAGGGCAATTTTAATCTCCTCTACCGCCTCTTCAATGTTCTTCTCACTAATTTTCGCTTTACCGCTAAAGGTTCGAACTATATTTGTAAATTTTTCACTAATTGAATCAAACATCACTCACCAAAATCTATCCCGTTATACTGTATTACCTAAAGCTGTGTCAACCAGTGGTTCTTCTGCGAGCCCCTTGCGGTAACTGATTGCCTTACTGATACCCTTCTCTTGCATAGTCACTCCGAGAAGGGTATCTGAGCCTAACACAGTCCTTTTGTTATGGGTAATGATAACAAATTGAGAGTCAAGACTAAAGTCTTCCAGCACATTGAGAAAGAAGCCAATATTGCGGTCATCTAAGGCAGCATCAATCTCATCAAGAACGCAGAAGGGCGAGGGCTTTACTTTGTAGGTCGCAAAAAGGAGCGCAACGGCAGTTAACGATTTCTCACCACCCGATAGGGGAGCCAGAGTATCCAGTTTTTTCCCCGGCGGTTGGGCTAAGATATCGATACCGCTGTCTAAAACATTTTCTGCATCTAAGAGCCTCAAATCGGCACGCCCTCCCCCAAACATCCTATGAAACATCTCTTGGAAACTGACCCTGATCTTTTGGTAGGTCTCCATGAAAAGCTTTTCAGAACGCCTCTTAATCTCCTCGATGACCTTAAATAGATCACGCCTCGCCTTCTCTAAATCACTCATCTGGTGATTTAGAAAATCGTAGCGCTCTTTAACTTCACCAAATTCCTGCTCTGCCATATGGTTAATGTAACCCATCTGCTGGATTTGCTTCTTAATCAGGGACAACTCCTCTTTCAGTGCTTTGGCATCACCCAAGGGGCTATCTAAACGCTCATCGTACTCCTTGAGGCTCTTGCCGTAAGTGTCAAAGAAAGTGATATAAACCTGCTCAATTTGTCCATTCAGGCTCTCTATGTGGTAGGTGTATTTATCGATTGTGGAGCGCATTTCACTCAAGCGGTTGTGCCGCTCATTCATTAAGTGGCGCTCGCCCGCTAAGCGTTCGTTTTCGACACCAATGAGGCGCACAATCTCCCCTAAATCAGCATCTAAACGCTCTCTCTTGGCCTTAATTTCCGTCTGCTCCCCTTTAATCTCTTCAATAAGATTAGATGTTTCACTTAAGCGCTCTTGGGCAACCTCCCCATCTTTGAGGAGGTCTTCATAGAGGTGTTTCTGCTCCATTGAGCTCTTTTCTAAACTCTCAATCGCCCCCTTTATACTAGTTAACCGCTCACTTGATTCACCCAAGGCAACGCGGCTTTGAGTTGAATACTCACGGTACTGCTCTAAGAGGATAAGTAGCCCCTCGCGGTCTTCTTTGAGTGCAAGAATCCTTTGGCGATGGTAATTCAGCTTTTCCCGAGAGAGTTTAAGGGCGTTATCGATCGTATGTTTCTGGGTGATTATCCCCTCAGGGGCAATAAACTCGTCGATGAAACTGGGTAGCGTCGCTTTGTATCTCTCAAAAGAGCGTTTCAGGTTAGCGAG
>JBAYSE010000085.1:0-7064 GCA_041676265.1 Sphaerochaetaceae bacterium | reverse complement strand
CAGCCAATCCACGCCTCAGGGTCGGTATGGTGTTAGCTATCGAGCCGATGATTAACTTAGGCTCTAAAAATGTAAAAGTACTGAGTGATGGCTGGACGGTTGTGACAGCCGATGGGAAACCCTCTGCCCACTGGGAGCACACCATAGCCGTGACAGAAAATGGGGTAAAGATATTGACTCTCGCTGAATAAGATATTAGGGTTGAGTATGGAAAAAGAGTTCATTAGCCCAGAAAAATTAAGAGATTCAGCCCTTAAACTAGTGCATAAAATGCACTCAGAAGATGGCTTTGTGCCCGACATTATCTATGTCTCACTCCGCGGTGGTGCCTTTTTAGGCAACGTTTTCAGCGAGTACTACAAACTCATCAGACTAAAAGCAGAAGAGAGACCTGTCTTCTACGCAGCTGTTGTCGCACGTTCTTATGAGAACATGCGCATGGAGAGTGAAGTGCAGATTGATGGATGGACCTATTCACCGGAGCACCTCCGGAATGGGGATAAAATCTTAATCGTTGATGACATCTTTGACACCGGTAAAACCGTAAATGCCTTAGTTAATGTAATCCTAGCGAAAGGTATTCCCCGTAAAGATATTAAGGTGGCCGTTTACGACTACAAAGTGGCTCTCTATAAGAATCAAGCGCGGCTACCTATCCAACCCGACTATTACTGCCGCAAACACATCTTAAACTCACCTGATGACGAGGTGTGGATCCATTACATGAACCATGAATTTGTAGGGCTGACACCTGATGAGATTGATGAACAGTACAAGGATGAGGAGGTTAGGAAAATCCTCCACTCCCTTAAAGACTCTTAACCTCGTTAGTAGTCATATCTAGTTCATAAATTCCGTTTGCCAGCGTGCCTATAAAGACTTTATTCCCATCTACTAAATAGGAGTAGGCGTCTACAATGGGGAAGGTTATCTCAGAGGCACTCTCGATTTTTCCCTCGGTATCGATAGTAACTAGTTGGTTATGCCTGTTTTGCAAATAGAGTTTACCGTGATGAACAAAGGATGGGTAAGGCATACTTCTGGGTCTTCTTCCCGATGGGAAAATACTCGCCCCACTTGCTTCAGCCTTTTCGAATGCAGTGCCATCTTCAGACGTGTAGATATCGTAAGCAGCGGTAAGGAAGACATAATTACTGCCACTCTTCATAAATGCGATAACCGGGGCGTTAATGTCAGTAGTTTCAGTCTCATCATCAAAATATTGGGTGTACTTATCTTCATCTGTTCGGCTGCTAACAAGGAAGTCCTCGCCCTGCGTTAGTAATTGGGGTTTCAGGTTATCATAAGCTTCAATATTCTTTAATTTTTTACTACTTGTATCACTAACTTGGATTACCGAAAAATTCTCATTATCTTCTACCAACATTAAATCGCTCTGGTTATCCATTCTAATTATGGTGTAATCAGAGGAATATTGAGTTGGATCGAAATCAGAAAAGGGTGTTTGGTAGATCTGTTGTGCCTCATCCTCTTTAACCGAAGGGGCATAGTAGAGATAAGTGCCATCGGTAGTAGCGAAGGATGCGTAGGCTAGGGTTTTCCACTCCTTGCTATCCGAGTTGTAGCTCTGCACCTGGTGCTCTCGGGTGCGCGCATAAAAAGTGTTATTAACTTTTGCTATTAAGGTGATACTGCCGACATCAACTTTGGTTTCAGATTTGCTGATTTGCATAAAAATGCCATCATTGTCGGTGTTACAACTCATTGTAAGGAGTAGGGCGACTATGATTATTATTAGCTCTATTTTAGTTCTCATCTCTCTCCTCCTAGTTGCTGCGATAGGTAACTGAAATGGTTAGAGGCATTAAACCGGCTAGGGTTGTGTCTTGCCAGTTATTGTTAGGGGCATCTTTAACGTAGAGCTCGGGGATTAGCTGTAAGCCTCCACCGATGGTTAGACCCCAGTCCTCCTTAAAGAACCAACTGAAACCAATTTCAGCAGTGGCTAACATGCTAAAGTAACTGGCTTGTCCATAGGAGTTGTAAGCGAAGCCTAAACCGACGCTGATAGGAATTTCAAAGGTTCCCTGTAGTGGAATGTAAGTTAATTTAGCCTGGAAGGGGACGCTGGTAAATAAATCACTCCGGTCATTGGCGAAAATATACCCCAATTCACCCCCTAAGGCTAAATAGTTATTTAAAAACCCCTGGTAGCGAATTGAGCCATAACCACCAACTTTTAAGCGGGTGTTAAAGAAAGAGAGCATTTTCTCTCCATCTTCGGCATATGGTCTAAAAAAGAATGCCGGGAGGATAGGACCTACCCGAAAGGTGAACATCTTACTCCCCATCGAGTATTGATGACTCTTTTCACCACTCTCCAATTGGGCAAAAACCGAAGTTGTAAAAACAGTTAAAAGGAGTAGCACGATTAAAACTTTTCTCTTCACATCAACGCTCCTTCTCAATTGTCCCTATCATATCTGATACTTCTGTTTTTGCATACAGGTTAGGTTAACAACCAAGCCAATTTTTGATATAAGTAGGACTAGGGGGCTCTATGCTAAAACTAAATGGGAAAGAACTGGCACAAAAGATAAATAGCGAAGTTGCTACTCAAGCGCTCCTCTGGGAGCAAGAGACGGCCCTTAAGCCCTCTTTAACCGTTATTTTGGTGGGTGAAGACCCGGCCAGCCTTACCTATGTAAAGAGTAAAGAGCGCACAGCTCAAAAAATTGGGTTTAACAGTCGCACTATTCAGTTAGAGGCTACCGTGAGTGAAAAAGAGCTCTTAGAGCTCATTACTAAACTAAATAACTCTGCAGAGACGAATGCCATTCTGGTTCAACTTCCCCTGCCGCCCCATATTGATGAAAAGCGGGTTATTGCACAGATTGACCCCCTTAAAGATGTTGACGCTCTGCACCCCCTTAATATGGGAAAACTTGTTCTCGGAGAGAGCCCTTTAGTGCCCTGTACCCCAGGTGGAATTTTGACCCTTTTTGATTTCTGGAAAATTGAGACGGCCGGTAAGGCTGTCACTATAATTGGGCGCAGTAACATTGTGGGTAAACCTTTGGCGGCCCTCTTGGTACAGAAGGGCAGGGATGCCACAGTGACCCTCTGCCACAGTAAAACGACTGACCTTGTGCAACACACCCTGAATGCCGATATCATAGTGGTAGCTATCGGTGTACCCCAATTCTTGAAAGGGTCAATGGTTAAAAATGGGGCGGTTGTCGTTGATGTGGGGATAAACCGCGTTGAGGATCCTTTTAAAGAGCGGGGCTACCGTCTCGTAGGAGACGTAGAGTGGGAGAGCGTTGCACCGAAGTGTAGTGCCATTACCCCCGTTCCCGGTGGAGTGGGGCCTCTCACCATAGCTATGTTGATGAAAAATACTTTAATTGCTGCCAGAGAGCAGCATAGCAGGAGAGAATTTAATGGCTAAGGCTAAAATACATAAAAAGTACTGGATTGAGACCTACGGATGTCAAATGAACAGTGCTGAATCGAACGCCCTGGAAGCCGCTCTGTTAGAGTCGGGCATGGAGAGGGCGTCAACCGTCCAAGAGGCCGACTGTGCCATACTCAACACCTGTAGTGTCCGTAAAACAGCTGAAAACAGGATTTGGGGGCGCATTGGGTTCTTTAAACACCTCAAAGAGAGTCAAGACTTAACGCTAATCATAACCGGTTGTATGGCCGAAAGGGTGGGCGATGACTTTTTTAAAGAGACCCCCACTGTCGATTATGTCTGGGGGACTAACGACAAACAAAGAATCGCCGCTTTGCTTAACGGCGGAAGCGATGAACGCGACAGTGTCTACACTTTTACCCAAAGCTATTACCGGGCAGGGGAGGTGAGTTCCTACGTTCCAATTATGAACGGTTGTGATAACTTCTGCACCTACTGCATTGTCCCCTATGTAAGGGGAAGGGAGGTCTCCAGAAGTGTTGACTCTGTTTTAGAAGAGATTGCCTACCTGGAAGATAAAGGGGTCAAAGAGGTAACCCTCTTAGGGCAAAATGTTAACTCCTACAATACTTATCACCAAGGGAGGCGCTATAATTTCCCCGACCTCCTCTCGCTAATAAGTGCCAATGTTAAAGGGATAAAATGGATTCGCTTTGAAAGCCCCCATCCCAAAGACTTCTCCCCTGAATTGATCGAAGTTATCGCTAACGAGAAGCGCATTGCCCGCCACCTCCACATACCGGTGCAAAGTGGCTCTACGCGCATCTTGGAGGCGATGAATCGGCATTATACACGAGAGCAATACTTAAACCTAATAAATAGACTACGCGAAAAAATTAGTGACTTGACCCTCTCTAGTGATGTCATGGTCGGCTTTCCTTCAGAGAGTGAAAGTGAATTTCAACAGACCCTCTCTTTGATAAAAGAGGTGGCTTTCCTCGAAGCGTTCATGTACTACTTCAACCCACGGGAAGGGACAGCGGCAGCTACCTACAGTGCTCAATTGCCTGGCAGTGTTAAAATGAGGCGCCTGCAAGAGCTCATTGACCTACAGCGCTCAATTACCAAACAGTACAAGCAAGAGCGGTGTCGGGGAACAGTCGAAGTCCTTGTTGAACAGGTCTCGAAGCGCAGTGCTAAAGAGCTACTGGGGCGCACTGAGCATGGTGAAATGGTGGCTTTTGAACCACAGAATAGGGTTGCCCTTGGTGAGTTTACCACGGTAACATTAAACGCAGTAGTGGGAAATACCTATAAGGCGACCCATAACTGACCGTTTTAGAGGTGATAAAATGCAACAATTACTCTCACTTTTAGAAGAATCCAAGCATTGTGTTGTCTTCACAGGGGCCGGAGTCTCAACTTTAAGTGGCATCAGGGACTTTAGAGGAGCCGGTGGGTTTTATAGTGAGGATTATAAGGGGATGGCGGTAGAAGATATCTTATCGCTACACTATTTTCACAAAGACCCGGCAATCTTTTATCGTTGGGCACGTGAATTCCTCTATAATCTTGAAGATTTCGAGCCCTCAATCGTCCACACAGTACTGGCTTTGATGGAGCAGAGGGGGATAGTTAAGGGTGTTTACACCCAGAACATTGACCTCTTACATCAAAAGGGGGGCTCTCAAAAGATCTACGAAATTCATGGTAGCCCTGAGCGCCATTTTTGCCTCTCCTGCCACCACGCAATGGGTTATGCTGAAGTGGTCCCATTTGTTAAAAGGGGAGAGGTCCCCCACTGTCCCCTCTGTCAGGGGGTTATGAAGCCTGACATCGTCTTCTACGGCGAGGGGTTAAAGTCGGCTCTGTTAGACCAAGCCTACAAAGAGATGGAAGAGAGTGACTTAGTATTGGTTTTAGGCAGTAGCTTAACGGTACAACCGGCCGCTTCACTGCCGATGGTGAGCTTTTCCAATGGCGGCAAGATAGTCATAGTAAACAAACAGGCCACCCCATTAGACTCTTATGCTACGCTGCGTTATTGGGATTTGCTAGAATTATTCTCTAACCTTGAGGATTATTTTAGCCGGCAATAATTTTGCAAATGAAGCGTCTATTACGCTTTCCATCAAATTCACAGAAATAAACATCCTGCCAGATGCCTAAATCGAGGCGCCCTTCTTTGATTATAAGGGTAGTATTACTGCCCACCATGGAGCATTTTAAATGGGCAGCCGAGTTGCCCTCCAGATGTTGAAACCTAGGGTCATCGCTGAAGATACTCTGCATAGCCATTAGCAAATCACTCTTGACCGCCGGGTCGCTATTTTCGTTGACAGTTATCCCGGCAGTGGTATGGGGAGAGTGAACTACAACAATCCCTTCTTTGACTCCACTCGTGGCAATAAATGCATTTATCTGGTCGGTAATCGCTAAAAATCCTTCGCGGGGAGTCTCTAATTTAAACTCTTTTCTCATAGAGATGAGGTTAGCTTGAGTTTAACTTCCGGTCAAGGAGTACCTTTACTTACTATAGAGCTCTACAATAGCCGACTCGCGTACCTCAAAATCGATGTCACTGCGTGAGGGGAGGGCCAGGAGGGTTGCCTCCAATTTATCTTCATCGTAGGCTAGCCATTTGGGAATACTCCTCTGGTTAGCCGCCTTGCTTTGTCTCACGAGGTGTTTACTACTCTCTTTGACGCCAATTTTATCGCCTACTTTCAATGTCACCGAAGGGATATTAACCCTCCTCCCATTCAGGGTGAAGTGGCCGTGAGTAATCCTTTGGCGCGACTCTTGGCGGGTTGTTGCTAAGGCCAAACGGAAGATCACATTGTCAAAACGGCGCTCAAGAAGCTGCAACAGGTTCTCGCCGGTTACCCCCGGCATCTTTTCAGCGCGTGCATAGATTAACTTAAACTGGCGCTCTAGAACTCCATAAACGAAGCGGACCTTCTGCTTTTCAATTAATTGCGTAGCATATTCACTCTGCTTGCGCCTACGTACTTTCTGTCGCCGGATACTCCCCTTAGTCGAGTATCCGAGTACCAGCGGGTTTAGACCTAAATATTGGCACCGCTTTAAAACGGGTGCACGGTATATTGCCATTAAATACCACCTATAATTCTTTTTATTAGCTTAGGCTAACTTTACAGTGACTAATATACTAGATTGTGTAAGAAGGGGAAAGACCATGGCTCTAAGTTTTCGTTGTTTTATCACCTCTTTAGTGTTATCTTACAGAGACTAAGGAGAAATCCATGGCAAAATTAAAGACTATTTTAGTTGGATTAATGTTGTTGGTGAGTACTACCACCTTAGGGGCCGCGCTTGTAGAGGGCAATACGACATTAGGTGGTGTTAACGGCTACGTAACCCTCCCTAAAGCGAGCGTTGTCGATAGCGACAAGACTCCCAGTATTACTACCGGATACACCGGCATATTTTCTTTGGCCGATGGGTTTGCCCATATCCCCTTTCTTCAAATGGGCTTTGCCCGAAATTTTGAGGCTTCAGTGGCTTTCGATATTAAAGCTGAAGACTTTGACCTAATGCTTAACGGCAAATGGCGCTTTGTTGAGAAGGGAAACACCTCGGTAACGTTCGGTTTCACAGGTGAAGGGCTTTCTTTAAAAGGGGAGCCCGATTTTGCCGTTTTAACCTATTTTGCCACCACCTT
>JBAYSE010000084.1:0-7118 GCA_041676265.1 Sphaerochaetaceae bacterium | reverse complement strand
TAGCGAAACCGCTTTTGCCAGTACTCCCGAATAGTTTTATTCTTAATTAGGATATCGCGGGCCATATGGGCTACATCACCATGGTTCACGACGCCACTGCGCCGCTTCAAACTTAGGTAGTGTTGATTATAAAGTTCTAAAAAGGCATATACAGCATCTAAACTCTCTATCTCTTGTAGACTCCAAGCGGCCACTTCAACTCTGCCGACAGCCTCTCTAAAGGTGTCTACCTCTGCATTATACTCCTCGCGATTCTCCCCTTTTCCGCCTAATTTTGTCAAAGCAAGCGTTGTAAAAAATTTATAGACCCCCTTAAAATCGGTTGAAGCAGACAACTGCTCCCTTCTTCTAAGAAGATCTTGTAACACTGCTAGATTAGCTTGGAAAGTAGGAGTGTGGTAGTCGATCTTCAGTAGTTGCTCTACACTCCCGTAGAGGCTACCTAGACATGCTTGGTAATAGTCTAGGAACTCCCCCCCAACTAGCTGAGCCATCCGTTGGGCGTCAAACGGCGATGAGGGGTGAAAATGACCCGTCGCAATAGGAACCAGAAGTGAGTCGCTCAGGATTTCGGGAGAGGTGAAGGTCGCCAGCAATTTCAACCCAGGATGGCTGACGTGCTCCTTAAAGAGAGTTTGGGCACACTCCTTCGCCATCTCCTTACTCAGCTCCTCATCGAGGGTAAAATCGAAAGGCAGGCCGTAGCGCGTCGGATCGGCCGCTACAATACGGTGACAAAAAGCATCAATGGTTGTAATTGTGGCCTTGGTGAAGAGCTTTAACTCCTTGGTGACCTCCTCATCGTCGGCTAGGGCATAGAGTTCCTCCTGGATACGAGAGTACATCTCCTTAGCCGCCAGACGGGTAAAGGTAAGGGTGAGAATCTCATCAACATGGCACTTCTGTTCAACAATTAAACGCACAAATCGGTAGGAGAGGACCATCGTTTTACCTGAACCGGCTCCCGCTGTCACCACACAGTTTTTATCACAACGGATGGCAGCTATCTGATCCACATCGCGAAGGGCCTCTATTTTTTGGTTAAAAACGGTGAGTGCACTCATGGTAAGGCATACCTCCTACGACAAATTTGACGGTACTCACAGTGCTCACACGCCTTTTTGGAGGGGGTCGCACCAATTATCCCCTCTTCAATAGCCAGTAACATTGTTGCAATCATTTTATCTAAGGCTTCGATCAGTGCCGCGCGCCATTCCGTCTCTTCCTCTTTCCAAATCTCTTTGTAAGAACCTTGGGAGAATGCGTAGAAAGCCGCTCTAGAGACCTCGCCGAGGGCCGTGCAGTTTTTAATTAACTTAGCATAAACCGGAAGCTGGTAGGTGGGAATCTCTTTTTCGTACTCCCTCCTAGTGGCAGCCTCCCCCTTTTTATAATCGACTACCGCTACTTTGGCGCCACTTTGGGCAATTCGGTCGATACGGCCCCGCAGGAGGTACCCTTCTGACTGATAGCTGAGGGGGGTTTCCATACCGTAAGTATCCCATCCGTTAAACTTTTTTCCCTCTTCACTAATAAACTTTCTCAACTCCTCAAAATGACGGTTTTTAAGGTAGAAAAGGGTAGTATCGGGCAACCCGGAGGGGCTTTCGCGGTAAGCCTCAAATTTCTTTTGGGCGATTTCTAAGATCAATTGTTCGTACCTCTGGGTAGAAGAGGCTTCAAAGCGACCAATTTCGGTAAAAAACTGGGCAACTGTCGAGTGTAAAATCTCCCCTATCTTCGCATGGTCAATTAAAATTGGGTCATAGGGCCCTTTTTCAACTCTAAAAAGGTTTTTAGAGGCCCACTTAAATGGACATGCACTAAAGGCATCAATCGTGGTAGCCGATAGAGGCACTAGCTCTCCTGACCGCTTGGCACGCTGCGTCAAGGAGAAGAACCTCTTTTTAATAGCGAAATCTACACTCGGTAACTTAAAAGCCGTTTGTGAAGCCTGTTCCAACCACCGCCTTTGGTGTTCATAGGGGACAAAAGTGTTTTTGGACGGAGCACTCCAAGCGCGCTCCTCAACCACTAAAAGGTCTCTGGAGCTATCGTAAGTGGCCCTCTGGGCCCTGCCAATAAAATACAAAGGAACCAAAGAACTATCGCCACCAAAGGTCATCTGTGAAGCTGAAAAAGTCACCTCTTGCCCACAGTAGTGGTAATGTTTAAGGAAATTAGCACTCTCATCATCATCTTTCAATTCTATGTAAGATTCGTGTAATAGGGGGAGGTGTACCCCTCTTATTTCCGTGGAGCGCTGGTCACACCCTATGACAAAATGGTAGGGGGGGCAAACACCAACGGCGACTTTGTAACTGTAGGCAACTATGGCGGCAATGGGTCGGTTTTCAATGTACTTCTGTTTCGCCAATAATTTGAGGATAAAAGGAAAGAGGTTCTCAAAGCGCCTTATGTGGCAATTTTGCATAGTCTGTCCAACAGCTGCTAGGAAGTCGAGGATATAGAGGTAAACATTGCGGTTCGTCTCCGTGAGGGTCAAAAACCCCTGTTCTTTCAAAAGGTGGCCCTGCAAACTAAAATAGGCTTTGTAAAAGGCGTTAATATCTTGGGCCTGCATCAAGGCAAGGAGGCCCCTCTTTAAGGTTTTGTACCATTTGACTAGAGCTGTCTCCCCCGAGAGGGTGAGTTTCCTGATCCACTCATCCTCAGCATCCCTATACGCTCCTCCCATAATATTGAGTTGTACAGAACTCTCTATCAACTTAATGTGGCGCTCGTAGTCTAGCCAGGGGATTGAGACCTCTAAGAGGAGTGCACGCATGGCGGTAGCCGCAAAACTAGTGTTGTATAGATTGGCCAAGAGGCTCAAGAATTTCCCGGCACTGTATTTTAAAGGCGACTCGCCTTCAACCACTGTTAGTGGTAACCCCCTGATGGTCGCCTCATGCTCTAAAAAAGGTTTGACTCTATCTAGGTTGCCGACAGTGATGATAATCTCTGAGTAGTCAACACCACTGTCCACGAGTTCTTTGATTTGGTTGAGTTTATCACACACCTCCATCAGCTCGTTATCGTAGAGCTGCAAGGGGAAGATTTGATCTACATCGGCTAAATGCACTGTCTCCAGATAGGGGGGAAAAGGCTCCATTTGAGAAAACTCCTGCCACCCTTGGCAAACCTCCGGGAAGAAGAGGCGGTACCTTTGAGAGGTATGGTTCTTGAAGTTTTCTGCAGAAGGGGCCCAAAACAGCGGTTCATAATACCCGTTAGCCTCTAAAAACTCCTCGTAACACCTCTTTACCAACTGGGCATCGTTTTTGTAAAAAGGGGGTAGGTGTTCTAACCCTTCAATCTCTTTCAGAGTTGTTACCAGTTGGCGTATAGCGGTCGCTAAGTTCTCCTTCTCTTGGGGAAAATCGTCGTAGCAGAACCACTTTAACTCTTGGGAAGCAGGGTTTTCCCGTAAGAAGTTGAGGGCAAAAAGTTCTCTAACTAAGTTATTGGTGGGCAATTGCTCTTTTTCGGGGAGGAATTGCCCTTTGAAGGTATCCCACGCCATAGTGGCATCGAGGCGTAAGATCCCCTCCTTGCCCTCCTTGACAAAAAGATGAACCCAGAAGCGGCGAGCTATTTCAGTGGGGAAAATGGAGATTAGATTTTTATCCCGCAAGGAGGCGAAGACCGCCTCTTTGATTTCTGGGACACTTTTGACAATCATGCTACAAAGTATAACATCAATAGTGGTATACTCAAGGATATGATAAAAAAGGAGCGCCAAAAACTCTCCCTGTTGGAGTGGTTTCTTTATCTTATTCTAATTATCTTTGCTTGGCTAACGCTGGGCAGACGGCTCACCGCGGCATTCACCTATTTAATTGCCCGTTGTGGGTTTTGCCTCTCTCCTCTTCTCTTCTATGTAAACCAACACCTCCACTTTTTGGTACTCTTTGCCCTCCTTTTGCTATTTATCTACAAAGTGCTCAATGGTTCGCTTCGAAGCTACCTCAGTGATGCCCCCCGTTTTCGGTGGAACCTCTTTTTCCTTGCTTTTCTGGTGTGGCTAGTGGCCCTAACGGCCCTTGTCTTGATTACCCTAATCTTTGTCCCCGGTTCTGTTAAATTGGTTAGGCCACAAAACCTTTTAAATCGTCTCATTTTCATGGTGATAGCCCTCGTTATTACCCCTATACAGTGTTTAGCCGAAGAGCTGCTGTTTAGGAGCTCCCTGTGGCAGATGTTTAAGGCGAGTGTTAAAAATAGGGTTCTCCTTAGTTTGATCAGTGCCCTCTTTTTTGCGCTTTTTCATCTCTCTAACCTTGAGGTCACTTCTGCCAATTTCAGAATTGGCGTTATCCTCTACTACTTCTTAGTGGGTTTTTGCTTCATGTTGATGAATTCCCTCCACAAAGGGACAGAGGGGGCCCTTGGTGCCCATATCGCCAACAACCTATTTTTAGCGCTTATTGTTAACTATCAAAACTCCTCCCTTATAAGTGATGCGTGGTTTATCCTCACTAAAACAACCACTTGGGCAGATTACCTCCTCTTGATTATTTGTGCGTTGATTGTCATAAGGTATGGGGCGAGGATAATTTATGCAGAAGAGTAGGAAGAAAGTTATCAAGCGTCTCGGTATTTTACTGGCTATTTTTGTCGCCCTGACGGTTGTCCTTTGGGTCTCCACCCCCTCAGTTGCTGAGGCCTACGACCGGGGTAGCAAAACTGTAGTAGTCGACCTAGAGCTACCCCTCCTAGAGGAGGGTGAGGAGTTAATACTCCACACCGGCTTTACCCTTGTCTATAATGAAGAGCACGAACAGCCCCGTTGGGTAGCCTATGAATTAACACGGGATGAGGTATACGGTATCTACCAGCGGAGTGATAACTTTAGAGGCGACCCGGCCGTCAGAACCGGCTCAGCCACCCCCGCCGATTACCGTGGCTCAGGTTATGATCGCGGACACTTGGCTCCGGCAGGTGACTTGTCTTGGTCAAAAGAATCCCTCTCCGACTCCTTCTACATGAGTAACATGAGCCCACAAGTGCCGGCTTTCAATCGGGGGATTTGGGCTAAATTGGAGTCTTACGTCCGTAATTTTGCAGCGACCGAAGGCTCCGTTTATGTTATCACAGGACCTGTTTTAACCGATGGTCCCTACGAGACAATTGGAAAAAACGAGGTCTCTGTTCCTCACAACTTCTTTAAAGTAATCCTCGTCTACCGTAATGGAGAGAGCAAAGCGATCGGCTTTATCCTCCCCAATGAGGGCAGTCAGGAGGACCTCTCTGCTTTCGCCACGACTGTTGATGAGGTTGGCAACCTCACAGATATTAAGTTTTTCCCCCTCCTCGCTGAAGAGGAGGCCTCTGCTTTGTTGGGCTCTTACGCCTACGACGAGTGGGCAACCGAAGAGTTCAGAGCGACTAAAGAAGAGCGCTTAGCCTACACCCCTGAACAACCTTCCGTAGCTAAAGAGAGTCAACACCCCCTAAAAGCGACCCTAGACAAGACTATGGTTGAAATTAAACGGGCAACGGTAGAACTATTGGAATCCCTCTGGTTTTCTTTAAATAAAAAACTGGCCCTCAATTTATGATAAATTTTAAGTGTCCCCTAATTGTAAGGTTGACTTACACCCCATATCATTGGATATTGTATGAATGGTGAGCATTAAATTATTTAGTCCAAGGAGTATAGATTCATGAAAAAATTTTCACTATTAACAACATTGGTACTAGCAGCCATCCTTATCGTCTCTTGTACCTCAACTAAGGCTGGAATCGAACCTATCGAACCAGTCGCCATAGAGCGCGATACCGGTGGAGAGGCTACCGTCATTTCAGAACCTCTGCAAGCAGAGCCGGTAGTTATTGATACAGCTCCACCTATTACGAGTGAAGAGGCAGGGCTTGAGCAGAAATTTAGTTATGTTTATGGCTACCTGATTGGCGCCAATATCTTAGCAGAAAATCTTGATTTAAATATTGAGCCATTTATTCAGGGCTCGGGTGACTTTTACAGCTATGCAGAACCCCTCCTCGATGAAGAAGGTATTAATCAAACCTTTGGGATGTACCAAGATTACTTAGACGGGAATATCACAGAAGAGGAGCTAGTAGCCTCCTACGAAGGATTCGCAACCTTTGTCGACCAGTTCAGTTACAGTTATGGTTTTGTGATTCAGTTCAACCTTCAGAGCCAAGGCTTAATCCTTGAAATCGATGACTTCCACTCAGGCTTAAGAGATGCTTTTAAGGGCATTGCCCTCGATTACACTGAAGAACAAATTGATGAACTCTTCATAGCCTACCAACAGAAACTTGTTGAGCAGTACCTCTCTATGGTAGAAGATTACAAAGAAGCCAACCTTGAAGAGGCCGAAGAGTTCTTGGCAGAGAATGGTCAACTTCCCGATGTCTACACGACTGAAGAGGGGTTACAGTACAAGGTTATTGTTGAAGGCAGTGGACCAAAGCCCTCCGATGATAGCCGTGCTTTAGTCGATTACATGATCACCTTCCTCGATGGTACAATTGGAGAGAACTCGTACGATGGAGATGAGCCGGAAGTCTTTGCCATGCAAGACCTGCCTCCGGTGATTGCCAACGCTGCCAAAATGATGAACGAAGGGAGTCATTATAGGTTCTACGTCCACCCTTCACTGGCCTATGGCGCAGAAGGTACTGATACAGTTCCACCTAATGCACTACTTATTGTAGATGTGGAACTCCACGAGCTACTCGACTAAAGAGTAGCGTTGCCTTAACAAGAGCTCCCCCGAGGGAGCTCTTTTGTTGCCCTCCCCTCCCCTTTTCAATTATACTGAATATTAACGGAGGATTTTAATAGGTATGGTCTACAAGAATATAACGGAGTTGGTGGGGAAAACACCCTTAGTGGAATTGGCAAATATTGCCAAAGCAAACTCTTTGTCTGTCACATTGTTGGCCAAGTTAGAGATGTATAACCCAGCCGGTAGTGTGAAAGACCGCATAGCTAAAGCTATGCTTGAAGATGCTGAAAAGCGCGGTATTTTAAGCCCAAGCGTCACCATTATTGAACCTACCAGTGGCAACACCGGCATCGGCTTGGCGATGGTTGCAGCGGCTAAAGGGTATCGCCTGATACTAACAATGCCCGCTACCATGAG
>JBAYSE010000083.1:0-7145 GCA_041676265.1 Sphaerochaetaceae bacterium | reverse complement strand
TTCTCATAACGGGCAGCCAAAGAGCTATAAAGGTCTCCGGGGTACCCTCTGTTAGAGGGGACTTGCTCCATGGTAATGGCAATCTCTTTCATTGCATCGGCAAAGTTGGTCATATCGGTGAGTAACACTAATACTTTTTTACCGGAGAGGGCAAACTGCTCAGCAACTGCCAAGGCAATATCGGGTACTAACAGGCACTCAACGGTAGGGTCACTGGCGGTATGGACAAAGAATATTGTCCTATTTTTAGCACCACTCTCCTCTAAGGTATCTCTGAAGAAGAGGTAGTCGTCGTACTTTAACCCCATCCCGCCTAAAATAATCAAGTCAACCTCAGCTTGCATGGCAATGCGGGCCAAGACCTCATTGTAGGGTTCTCCTGAGACAGAGAAGATGGGGAGTTTTTGCGATTCAACCAATGTGTTGAAAACATCAATCATCGGTATTCCGGTTCTTATCATATTGCGGGGGATAATCCGCTTAGAAGGGTTAACTGAAGGGCCCCCAATTTCAATCATATTAGTGGTCAGTTCAGGTCCGTTATCGCGGGGTTTACCGGCACCATTAAAAATCCTTCCCAAGAGATCTTCACTGTAGCTGATTCGCATGGGAACACCCAAGAAACGCACTTTATCGCCTGTTGAGATTCCTCTGGCACCCGAAAAGACTTGGAGGGAGACCTCTTCTTTATTGAGTTTGATAACGTTAGCCAACGACTCGCCATCGCGACTGGTAACTACCGCCAAGTCGCCATTACGGACCCCTGCGGCACGCACGGTAATGACGTTTCCGGCTATTGAATCTATCCTTGTATATACTTTTTGCATCGCATTCACCTACTTCGTTTCAATGATTTGGGCTGCACGCCTCTCGTAATCGACAAACTTCTCACCCACAAGCTCTTCGATCCCTCTTTGATACTCATTGAACCGCTCACTTTCCCGTTCAGTTGAGTTCCAGTCGATAAACTTTTGGCGCAATTCATAGATAAAAGAGCGCGCTTCTCTTTTAGAAGAGAGATTAAAATTGGAAGCCAAGACCTTAAACAAAGTTTCAAACACAAGGCTCTGCCTCTCGATTGGAGCGGCATGATCAACCTCATCAAAAGAGTTCTGTTGCAAGTAGACACTGTCAAGGAGTTCCCCTTTTAAATAGAGTAGGTAATCCTCTAAGCTAGTCCCCTCCTCTCCAACAACTTTCATCATCTGGTTCACTTCATTGGCACTGAAAAGGAGTGACCGAGCATACTCGACTTTATCGTAAGCTATAACGCTCCCATATTTCGACCAGCTATCTAAAGGGTCAATTGCCGGGTATTTACGGGCATCACTGCGCTCTCTGGAGAGGCCGTGGAAAGCACCGACAACCTTTAAGGTGGCTTGGGTAACGGGCTCTTCAAAGTTTCCTCCGGCAGGGCTGACCGTCCCACCAATGGTTACCGACCCGCGTGTGCCATCCGGAAGGACCACTAAACCGGCCCTCTCATAGAAACTGGCAATGACCGACTCCAGGTAAGCGGGGAAAGCCTCCTCCCCGGGAATCTCTTCAAGACGCCCACTCATCTCACGCATCGCCTGTGCCCAGCGACTGGTTGAATCGGCTAGCAATAGAACATCGAGGCCCATTTGGCGGTAATACTCCCCAATAGTCACGGCGGTATAAACAGAAGCCTCACGGGCAGCTACCGGCATACTGCTGGTATTACAGATAATAATGGTCCGTTCCATCAAGGTCTTGCCGGTTTTGGGGTCAATTAGCTCGGGAAACTCCTTGAGAGTTTCCACAACTTCACCGGCGCGCTCACCGCAGGCGGCAATAATAACTATATCGACATCGGCGTTCCGGCTAGTCATATGCTGTAAAACAGTTTTACCAGCTCCGAAAGGACCGGGTATACAGTAGGTACCCCCCTTAGCAATTGGCAAGAAGGTATCAATAATTCTAATTTGGGTAACTAGTGGTTCGCGCGGTTGGAGTCGCTCTACATAGTTTGTAATAGGCTTTTTAATGGGCCAGGAGAAGACCATCGATAAGCTCTGCTGATTACCCCGACTATCTTTGATAACAGCCACTTCATCTCTTAGGTTATAGCTACCCGCTTTTTTGATCGATTCAACTACCCAGTCGCCACCTGTCAAGTCAAAGGGAACCATGATTTTATGGGTAAAGATCCCTTCAGGAACTGTCCCTAAAGTAGAACCGGCCACGACGGTGTCCCCTTTTTTAGCCACCGGGGTAAAATCCCAAGCTTTGTCGGGCAGGGGTTTTAGATAGACACCCCTTTGTAAAAAGAAGCCACACTGGTTGGCTAATTCGGGCAGGGGATTCTGCAATCCATCATAAATTTGTGTTAAAAGACCGGGGCCTAATTCAACGGAGAGCATGAGGCCGGTGAATTCAACTTTATCACCTACGCTGATACCCCCAGTCATTTCAAAAACCTGCAACGCAGCTGTTTTCCCTGAAATACGGATAACTTCGCCTTTCAGTCGTTGCTCACCGACTAAGATGTAACCAACTTCGTTTTGTGAAATATCTCCTTGAAATTCAACCGTCACCATGTTTCCGTCAACGCCGATGACCAAGGCGCTTCTCTCTGCCATAACAATTCTCCGTTTATATGCTCTTTATTATTGTTTGCAAATCACTAAATAATTTATTGAACTCCCTATTACCCTCCTCAGTGGTAAATAGGGCCTTCCTCTCTAAAATTTTGAGGTGGATGGCATAGGTAAAAAGAACCTCCACCGTAAAAATTTTCATCCTAGACAATTGAGTTGCTTTTTCCCAGTAAAGCCTCATCAGCATCAGTTCAGCCTCTAAAGGACTAGTGTGCTGAAGAACCTCTTTAAGGCTCCTCTCTAAGTTTAGGTTACGAGGATAGATCTTTTGAGGGGTGTAGATGAAATTGAGTCGCTGTGCACGTCCCTCAGCCAAAGTTGCCGTAACTTCAGCATTAAAGGCTTGCCATTCCTTTAGATAGGGGTGTTTAGTTGAAACTTCAGCGCTAAATAGAGAAGCCACCAAAGCGTAATCTTTAGGGTGCAACTCTTGATGACACGCCTTCAAAAAAGTGGTCTGATTTATTAGGGGAGTCTCATTAAACTTAAGCATGGGTAGCGATGCTATTAAATAGTAGTAAGCAGCCACAACACCCCCTACTTCTGCTCTTTAGCAGCACTAATAATCTCTTGAAGAGTTGGGTTTAGAAATGGTTTCAACAATTGGGCAATTTCTGAACTGCTAAAATCGTAGTAAGCTGAGCCATCTTTCAAAGAGAGACGGAACCCATTGTTAAGGGTAGCCAGTGGCCGTATTTCCAGCCCCTCTTTAAGCTCTTTGGCGAGGTTCTCTTGCAATTTTCCAGCTAACTTGGCAGCATCCTCTTTTACTAGGTCAATTGCCGACTCATTTAGAGGGGCAATATCGGCTTTAACGATATTGGTAATCAAAGTGATTAGGTTAGCATTTGTGAAGCTACCGGCAACATTTGCCTCTAAAAGACGATCAAAATGGCCCTCAATATTCTTTCTGAGGGAGAGGATTAAATCTCTGCCGGCTTGTTCGAGAGCTGCCCTACCACTGGAGACCAGAAGTTCAGCCTCTTTTTTGGCCTTTTCGACAATTTGTGAAGCCTCTTTGTTCCCTTTGTCTACCAATTCCTTCGCTTTTTGGTGGGCCTCTGCGATAATTTTTGCAGCCTCGCTTTCAGCGACGTCAATGCCCTCTTTTTTGATAGAATCAACTAAATCTTGAATTTGGAGTTCCATGTACCATCCTGCCTAAATTTTATGGGATAACTATAGCTTGTTGAATATAAAAATACAACCGCCGGATTTGATGTTCTAAAAGGGATATTTCTAGTGTATACTACCGTCAGGAGGCTGAAAATGCATATTAAACTGAAAAACAATGTACGCTGGGTGGGCCAAATTGACACAGAATTGCGCCAATTCCATGGAAGCGACTACTCCACCCATAGAGGTAGCAGTTACAACTCTTATCTGATTGAAGAGGAGAAGACCGTTCTAATCGACACTGTCTGGCTCCCTTTTGCCGATAAGTTTGTAAAAAACTTAGAGAGTGAAATTGATTTAAAGAAAATCGATTTTATCGTGGCCAATCATGGTGAAGTCGACCACAGTGGTGCTCTGGTGGCACTCATGGAAAAAATCCCAGAAACCCCTATCTACTGTACGGCGAAAGGGGTCGATTCCTTACGTGGGCAATACCACAAAGAGTGGAACTTTAAAGTTGTCAAAACAGGAGATTCGGTCGATATCGGCAACGGTAAATCGTTAGTTTTCGTTGAAATGACGATGTTACACTGGCCTGATAGTATGGCCACCTATCTTACCGGTGACAACATCCTCTTTAGTAACGACGCTTTTGGACAACACTACGCCAGTAACACTATGTTTAACGATGCCGCCGACCAGTGTGAACTCTATGAAGAGGCTTTGAAGTACTACGCCAATATCCTCACCCCTTTCAGCTCCATTTTAAAACGGAAACTGGAAGAGGTACTGGCTCTAAATCTTACCTTTGACATTATTGCCCCGAGTCACGGTGTAATCTGGCGCGATAACCCCCTCCAGATTGTTGAAAAATATGCCGCCTGGTGTGACAATTACCAAGAGAACCAGATCACCATTGCCTATGACACTATGTGGGATGGCACACGCACCTTGGCTGATGCTATTGCCGCCGGGATTCATGAAGCTGACCCCCAGGTAGCCATTAAAGTCTTCAGTATCTCAAAGACCGATAAAAACGATATTATGAGTGAAGTCTTCAAATCGAAGATGCTTGTTTTAGGCTCTCCCACCGTGGGTAACGATATGCTTGACAGTGTTGCCGGCTTTATCCACTTCTTGAAAGCCCTCAAAATGAAGCACAAAAAGGCTGCTTCGTTTGGCTGTTACGGCTGGACAGGCGAAGCACCGCAGAAAATTAAAGAGGCGCTAGAGAAAGCGGGACTAGAGTACGTTGATGAACCCTTTAGGCACAACTGGAACCCCGATAGTGCAACCCTGCTAGAGGCCAGAGAGTTTGGTAAACGCCTAGCAAAAGCTTAATTCACGCCATATCAGCGGCAATCAGGTTGCGAATCCCTTGAATCGCGACTTCGATTGCCGCCTCTGTGACATGCACAATGGGGTTGTCCATCCCTAATAAGGCACGCTCTTGGTTGCCGACTACCACAAACACACTGCCACAGCGTACCCCTAAGTAGCTGGCCACGACAAATAGGGCGGCTGACTCCATCTCACTGGCTAAAACTCCCAGTTTTTTATAGGCCTCCCATTTAGCGAGCAACTGTGTAGCCACCGGTTTAGTCTCCGGCGAATGTTGTCCGTAGAAGGAGTCCTTGCATTGCACCACCCCAATGTGGTAACTGCGCTCCAACTCTTGCGTGGCTTTAATTAAGGCATTAACGACCTCAATATTGGCAACTGCCGGAAACTCGGGTGGTGCATACTCATGACTGGTCCCCTCCTGTCTTACCGCCGAAGTGGCAATCACTACATCGCCCCCTAAGACTTCCAAGGCAATCCCTCCGCAAGTGCCCACCCTGATAAAAGTGTCGGCGCCACATTGGTAGAGCTCCTCCATGGCTATCGCTGCCGAAGGGCCTCCTATGCCGGTACTGGTAACACTCACCATCTGATTATCTAAATAGCCTGTATAGGTAACGTACTCCCGGTTATCGGCGACAAGGGTAGCATTGTCTAAGGAGGCGGCTATTAAACGGCTTCTTTTAGGGTCTCCCGGCAGAATTACGTAGCGCCCTACATCGCCCCTACGGAGATGGACGTGGTATTGCATTTCTTTGTCATCCATATAGACACTCATTGTATTCCCCCTTAAAAAGACGGTACCACTGCCCTTACCGGTTGTCAAATCTTTAAAACTCTACGTAGGTTTTGCCATGTCCGCCATCTTCAGGTTGGGCAAAATAGAACTTCTTAACGAATTTTAAAGTTTGTAGGTAGTCATGGATGCCATTGGCAAGAATCCCATCGCCCAGCCCATGAATAATCGAAAAACTTTGTGTTGCGTGGACTAAAGCCGCTTCTATTTGGTGACTCACCTCATTCAAAGCCTCTTCTAAACTCAAGCCACGCACATCAATCACTCCCAAAGGGGCATACTTACCCGTCTGCCAAGAGATAGAGGCCTTCTTGGGACGGCTGATGTGTTGCTCGAGGTCCTCTTGTGGTAGCGTGAATTTCATAGCCCCGACAGCGACCACCCATTGCCCCTCTCCTGCCGGGCGCACTATCGTCCCCTCACGGCGACTTTTCTTAACCAATACCTCTTGCCCTACGGCAAAGGGAACCGGTGGAGTACCCTTCACTTGGGGTGTTTTGACAGCTTTGAGGGTCTTCTCCCCCTCCTCCCTCTTTTCATCTAAAGAGTCAAGGTAGGCTTTCACCTCTTTCGTCTTAGCTTTGGTAATCTCCCCCTCTCTTAAACGCGCCACTAAATTCTCGAGTTCAGAGCGTTTTTCACTAATAAAGCGCGAAAGGTCTCCAAGCTGTTCACTCCTTAACAAGTACTCCTTTTGACTAAGGGCTAAAGCCTTAAGCTCAGACTCCCTTTGGAGCTCCTGCAGTGCGCTCTCTTTGACTTTTAGGAGTTTTTCCCGTTCAATGAACTCTCCCTCTTTCTCCCTTAAGCCCCTAATAATAGTGGAAATCTCACCCGCTTCAGAGCCGATATAAGTGAGGGCTTTGTCTAAAACTTGGCTGGGAATAGCCATCCTTTTGGCGGTCTCTAGGGCATAACTCTCCCCGATTACCCCTTTAATAATTTTAAAAGTAGGTTGATGTGTTTGCGAATCGGCCTCCATTGCCATATTGAGTAGGCGCTGATCACCATAGGCGTATTGTTTTAAAAGGGTATGGTGCGAGCTGACCAAGGTTAGTCCCCCTCTTTCAACACAATACTCCAAAATAGCTCGACCAAGAGCGGCTCCTTCCACAGGGTCAGTGCCGCTGCCAAGTTCATCTAATACTATTAAAGAATCCCCCTCCACTTCCCTTAAAATAGCGCTGATATTGCGCATATGGCCACTGAAGGTAGAGAGGGACTCTGTAATGGACTGCTCATCACCGATATCGGTAAAAACATGTTTAAAC
>JBAYSE010000082.1:0-7190 GCA_041676265.1 Sphaerochaetaceae bacterium | reverse complement strand
CAATCGAGTATAGCGAAAAACTCTATATTGTCGACCATCAGATGACGATGGTTCCGGTTTGCCACGAGTGCAATGAGATGCTCTCGCTGGTTATCAACAAGACAAGTCGCCAAAATATCTACCTCCACTTAGATCTAAATGTCCTCGACCCCGTCGATTTCGATGCTGTTTCCTCTCCGGTGCCGGGAGGATTCAGATTTACCGACTTGTTAAGGGCTATCGAGGTGGTCAATGCCGAGTTCAATATTGTAGGGTGCTCAGTCATTGGCTACCATCCCCGCGGTGATGAAGATGCCGCCAAAATTAAAACACTCATAGGCGTTATTAAAGAGATAATGGCATAGTAGGGTAGATAGAGTAGAGCCATTCTGATATCTTTTTAGACGCAACTATTTTAACCAAGGAGCTCGAGATGAAAAAAGAAGAGATTGCCACTAAAGCTGCCCCTGCAGCCATCGGTCCCTATTCACAGGCTATTCACTACAATGCCCTAATCTATACATCGGGGCAACTACCTACGATTGACGACGCAGGAACAGTCATCGAGGGGGGCATTGAGGCCCAAGCCCACCAGGTCTTAAAAAACTTGAAAGCTGTTTTAGAAGCCGGTGGCTCATCTCTGCAAAATGTCTTCAAAACAACCATATTTTTGAAGAATATGGACGACTTTGCCACTGTTAACCAAATTTATGCCTCTTATTTTCCCTCTCCGGCACCACTGCCGGCCCGTTCCACAGTGCAAGTGGCAAAGTTGCCTAAAGATGCATTGGTTGAAATTGAGGCTGTCGCTTATAGAGGCTAAGGAGGAGGACACTGATGCTTCATACGCCACTATTTGAAGAGTATAAAAATTATCCGGGGGTACGGTTGGTCGATTTCGGAGGCTGGGAAATGCCTCTTAATTACCAGGGTGGTATTACCAACGAACACCATGCGGTGCGCCAAAAGTGTGGCCTTTTCGACATCTCCCATATGGGAGAGTGTATGGTAGGGGGAAGCAAAGCGTGTGAGTACCTCGACTATTTAACGACTAATAAGATCTCTTCCTTACAGGATGGGCAATTGATGTACACCTTTATGTGCTACCCCAATGGGACTGTGGTGGACGATTTAATTGTCTACCGCCTCAATGCACAAGAGTATTGGATTGTAATGAATGCCGCCAATACTGCCAAAGACTTGAAGTGGATAAAAGAAGAGAACCCTAAAGCTCGCCAATATGCCTCTACTGTTAAAGTTACCAATTTTTCCGACCATATCGCCCTCTTAGCTCTGCAAGGCCCTTTAGCCGAAAAAGTTTTAAAAAAACTCTCAAGTGAAGTGGCCGAGCTTGCCTTCTTTAGATTTTTACCGGATGTCAATTTAAATAATATCCGTTGCATGGTCTCCCGTAATGGCTATACAGGCGAAGATGGCTTTGAAATCTATTGTGAAAACTCCAGTGCGAGCGAGCTCTGGCGAACCCTCTTGGAAGCGGGAGAAGAGGAGGGGATAGTTCCGTGTGGACTGGGAGCGCGGGATACCCTCCGCCTGGAGGCGCGCTTGCCCCTCTATGGGCACGAAATATCGTCGGAAATAACCCCCCTCGAGGCTAATTTAGGGGTCTTCGTAAAAAGGGAGAAAGAAGATTTTTGTGGCAAAGAGGCCCTTGTTGAACAACACCTTAAAGGGGCTCCGCGTTCCTTAAGAGGCATTGAGATGCTCGATAATGCCGTCCCTCGCCACGGCCAAAAAGTCTATTTAGGCGATGAAGAAATTGGATTTGTCACTAGTGGCACAAAGAGCCCTACACTGGGGATCTTCTGTGGTTATGTGATGATTTCGCGGCATAAAGGGCTCTCTTTTGGCGATGTTGTGGAGATTGCAGTTCATGGCAAGAGGAAGCGGGCAACACTGGTGAAAACGCCCTTTTACAAACGTGTTTAACAGGCAGTCAAAAAGATGAAAAAGGCGTCAAGCAACGATGAACTACTACCATTAGACAACTCCGCCATTATCTATCCCCCCACCGTTGCTCGCTACAACGCCCATGTTTTTCGCCTTTCAGCACGGTTGAATGTCGATGTAGACCCCGTACGGTTGGCCAATGTTGCCAAACGGGTCCTGAAACGATTTCCCTACTTTGCCGTCTCGCTCCATCAGGGGTTCTACTGGTACTATTTCCTCCCCAACAAAAAACCTTTGGAAATCTACAAAGATGAAGATTATCCTTGTGGCTATTTTCACCTAAAGAAAGGGGCCAATGGATACCTCTTTAAGATTCTCTATACCACGCGCTCCATCTCCATAGAGGTCTTCCACGCCTTAACAGATGGGGCGGGAGCCCTATCGTTCTTAAAGACCCTTTTGGCATACTATTTTGAGTTAAGCAAAAAAGAGGTAGGAGAAGACCCTCATATCTTGTTCGTCAAAGATAAGGTGGCGTCTGAGGAGGGTGAGGATGCTTTTGAGCGTTTTTACAGACCTCGTAGTGCCCTTTTCGCTTCCCAAAGTGAAGCTTTCCATCTCAGCCAAAAAAGTTTTTATAACGATATGGTGCAAGCCATTTCCGCCCGTATCAGTATTGAGGAGCTTAAGAGATTGAGTAATAACCATCAGGTAACCATTACTGAGTATCTAGTAGCCCTCTTGATAGAGGCTCTACAGGCTCTCCAAGCGGAACAGGTGTCTAAAGAGAGGCGTTACAGGCCTATCAGGGTCTCTGTCCCGATAAACATAAGACGTATTTTCAACTCCATAACGCGGCGCAATTTTTCCCTCTTTGTCGCCGTGGGCATTGATCCCCGGTTGGGCTACTACGAATTTGGAGAAATTTTGGAACAGGTCAAATACCAGTTAAGGGGGAGTGTCAACGAGAAAGGGCTCGGCCTACAAATTGCCCGTAATGTGGCCGGCCGTCGGATTGCCTTAATTCGATACGCCCCCAATGTCTTAAAAAAACCGTTTATGAAACTTCTCAGTGATTTTTATGGGGATAAAATTTATAGTATGACGCTGAGCAATATTGGTAATGTGAACTTGCCGGGGAGTCTAAAAGATGTAGTTGAGCGGTTAGACTTTTTTCTCTCCCCCAATAAGAAAAATAGGGTGTCGTGTGCGGCGATTGGCACTAATGGTTACATCTCCCTCAATTTTACCAGCCTTTTGACCGAAGATGTCTCTTTTGAGAGGAAAGTTTTAACGGCACTCGTCGAAAGAGGGGTTGCTGTTGAAGTGGCAACCAACCGTATAATAGAGGGAGAGTAAGGAGGCTGTATGGCTTATTGTGTGAAATGTGGCGTTAAACTAGAAGCCGGTTCTACCGCCTGCGTCCTTTGTAACACCAAAGTACTCGCTTCCAAAGAGGTCATTGGGAAAATAGAATACCCCCTCTTTGTTAAAGAGAAGGCTAAGGGGAAAAGTTTTTACCCCTATTTCGATAAAACCCGCAAAGGGATAATAGAATTGATTATCGCTTTCATGGTTATAGCAGAAGTGACTTTAGCGATTACGGCAATCGCCCTCCAAGGCGCTTTCTCCCCTTGGCTTGCAATGTTGGCCGTGGCCGCCGGAGGCCTTTACATTTTAGTAGGCCTCACAGTAAAACCCAATTACCCTAAGGTTGCCTCCTACTACCTCATAATTACCGCTCTATTAATAATTGGTCTCAGCTTCTTCATAAAAGCATCACTCTGGCCCCAGATAGTCCTCCTCTCTTTAGCCTTCTACTGGGCGGTGGGTGTCTTCCCCTGGCTTCTTTCCAAAGGGAAGCGGTTCTGGAGTTTTTTAGTGGTGAGCTTTGCCATTGCCCTCTTTCTAGTACTCTTGGACGCTTTAATAGATAACTACCTCTCTTGGTCGCTCGCAATTGCCCTTCCCACCTACGGGGTAATTATAGTTTCCCTTGCTTTTTCGGCCATTAGGATAAGGTGGGGTAAACCCTCTATGACCGATATCATTCTCTCAATAATCCTCTCCTCGTGTTGGGGAGTTGTCGCCGGAGACTTTTTCCACCTGCGCAGTATTGGCTCTGAACACTTTTTAACGTGGGGCTTCTCCCCTTTCATTGTGGCTCTTCTCCTCTTAATAATTCTATTGCTCACAGCTACCGTCAGGAAGGTGCGAAATTTCTTTACTACCAGGTTGACTTAACGGGTCCAGAAAGTGGGGGTAAAGAGGGCAAAGACCGTGTAGATTTCCAATCTCCCCGCTAACATCACAAAAGAGAGGAACCACTTAACATAGTGGGGCATACTTGTGAATCCAATCGCCCCTGGGCTTATTTCACTTAAGCCGAGTCCAATATTACCGACACAACAGAGCCCACTGGTTAAAGCTGTCAAAAGATCATAGCCGGCGGAAGCCACTACCAGTGTAGCAGCCAGAACCAAGGCGAAATAGAGGGCTATGAATCCGGCAATAGCGTTTACCGTCTTCCACGGGATACGCTCCTCCTCTGTTTGAATGGTAAATACCCCTTTGGGATGGAGCAAACTCCGGACATTTTGCCGACCAAGTTTAAAGACAGTCATCCATCTGGTGACTTTAATTCCCCCGCTGGTTGAACCGGCACTTCCCCCTGTAAACATTAAGAAGAGGAGTACCCCTTGAGCTAGGGCGGGCCATGAGCCGTAGGAGGCGCTCGAGAACCCTGTGGTGGTCATAATTGAGGCGGTTTGGAAAGCTCCGTAGCGCAGCGCCGTGGCAAAGCTTCCATAGGTTTTAGAGTGTAAAAGGGAGAAGGCTACCACTAAGGTTGCCATGAGGTAGAGGGTTAAATAGGTCTTCAGCTCACCGTCCCGCCAGATCTCGGAAAACTTTTTCTTGACAAAGGCATAGTAGAGGGAGAAGTTTATGCCGGCTAAGAGCATAAAGATAGTGGTAATTATCTCCACGTAGAGGCTAGAGTAGGCGGCAATTGAGGTGTTAGTGGGAGTAAAACCCCCAGTGGCTACTGAGCCGAAGGTGATTAGAAGGGCGTCGTAGAGGGGGAGTTTACCCATTACTAAAAACAGGGTTTGCCCCACCGTAATGGCAAGGTAAATCAGCCAAAGAATTAAGGCTGTATTTTTCATCTTAGGGGTGAGCTTGTTCTTAGTAGGACCCACCGCTTCTGCTCCAAAGAGTTGGAAGCCTTCCACTCCAATGAGGGGTAGGAGGGCAACGAAGAGGACCACGATTCCCATCCCCCCTAACCAGTGGGTTAAAGAGCGCCAGAAGAGGATACTTCTGGCAATACCTTCAACCGAAACCAGGTTGGTGAGTCCCGTCGTGGTAAAGCCCGACATAACCTCCATAAAGGCGGCCGTATAATCGGCAGTGGCACCGCTTCTATAGAGGGGGATTGCCCCCAAAAGACTGGCCACAATCCATGAGAGGGAGACAAAGAAGTAGACATCCCTAATAGTCAAAGAGCGCTCTTTCCAGGCCCGGCCGATGGTTAAGATGGCTATCACATAGATTACAATTATGGCGAGGGTAAGGGTAAAAGCCCTAAAGGCCAGCCACTCTCCCCAATAGGCCGCCATAACGGTGGGGATAACCATAAAGAGACCAATAATACCTTGAATAGTACCCAGCAGTCGTAGTATTTGGCGCCAATTCATTCTCTTTACCCTAGATAACCAATTTTTGGACAAAATCTAGTTCTTCACGGCTGGCACAGATGAGGAGGGTATCGCCCGATTTAATAGTGTACTCACCGGTAGGAATTATATTTGTCCCTTTGCGGGTAGTTATGCCGGCAATCACCCCTTTGCCACGCATGTCGATAGAACTAATTTTTTTCCCACTGACTTTCATCTCAGAGGAGACTTCCAACTCGATAATTTCGAACTTTCCACCAAAGAGGGAGTGG
Organism: Sphaerochaetaceae bacterium; assembly: GCA_041676265.1. GTDB lineage: Bacteria > Spirochaetota > Spirochaetia > Sphaerochaetales > Sphaerochaetaceae > DUOJ01. The sequence continues at coordinate 1,354 of JBAYSE010000082.1, read as the reverse complement.
ACGCTAGATACATGTTCTCCCCGCATATACTTCAGGAGGGAGTCAACAGTTGCTTCACTGATACTAATAATGGAGTCAATCCCCAAGTTTTCCGCTAAACGGATGTAGTTGTTGTTCCTGATAAGGGCCATCGTGTTGGTCACCCCCAGCTGTTTTGCATAGCTGCAGGTGATGATATTGAGCTCATCGTTATCGGTGAGGCTGATTAAGAGGTCCTTGGTTTCAAAACGCTCCTCTTTAAAGATTAGTTCATCCCCGATATCACTCTTAATAACCAGTAAGTTGGGGAACAATGCCGCAAATTCTTCACAGGCTTGGGGGTCCTTCTCAACCAAAACAATCGATTTATGGTGGGTTGGTTCAAAGAGTTTCAACAGAAAGCGGGCTATTTTAGACCCGCCTACGATTACAATCCTTTTAGATTTCACCTGACTCTGTCCTATAAGTCTGAATAGGGCCTTTTTCTCACTGTCGGAGACAACTAAAGAGAGGACATCATCGCTGAGAATAATTGTATCACCGGAGGGGACTAATCCCTCGCCAGCACGGCTAATAGCCGCTATTACGAACTCGGGGGCAATTGTGGAGCGGCACTCACTGACACTTTTGTTGGCGAAAATAGAGGAATCGGAGATTGTGAGGTTGTAGAGACCTAAGTTAGAGTGTTCAAAGGTGACCACATCACTAAAAATTCCCCTTTTAATGATTTTAAAGATACTCTTAGCCGTTTCTGCCTCTGGATTGACAATGTAATTAATACCTAAAACGGTGGCGGGCAGTCCATCTGTCCCCGTATAGGTCAGGTTTCTTATGGCAGCAATAGTGGTTACCGCACTGCGGAGGTTTTCCACGATTCCACAGGCAACCAAATTAACTTCATCGCTATCGGTGACTGCCACAAAAAAATCGGCTTTGTGGGCCTCGGTCTCCTTTAAAAATTGGGGGTCGGTGCCTGAACCATTTTTAACCATGCAGTCCAGCTTACTTTGGACCTCTGAGGCCCGCTTGGGGTCCGATTCAAGGATCACAACATTGCGCTTCTCTTGAATCAAGTGGCGTGCTAAAAGAGTGCCCCGCTTGCCGGCTCCTAGTATAACGACCTTCATGGCTGCAATCTTAGCGAGGCCTTCCTATTATAGCAAGGGTCTAAAAGGAGAATTCTCCATAGTTCCCCCCACTTATTTTTAACAAATCACGGGGGGAGAGGAGTAATTGGACTCCCCGCAGACCTCCACTGACGGCGATGGTTGTAAATTGCCGGACGCAACTCTCCAGAAATAGGGGGTAGAGCCGGCGCATAGCGAGAGGGGAGACGCCCCCCCTAATGTAACCGGTGAGCCCTTTTAGTTCACTT
>JBAYSE010000081.1:0-7225 GCA_041676265.1 Sphaerochaetaceae bacterium | reverse complement strand
TGGGTGCTTTTACGGTGGGGTAGGCTACGCTAAACAGGACCGCCTGATAGAAGAGGGGTTAGACTTAATTATTGGGACTCCGGGACGCCTGCTCGATTACCAGAGAATGGGTAAACTCGATTTCCAAAAGGTCGACACCTTTATAATAGATGAGGCCGATCGCCTTTTCGATATGGGATTCTATCTGGATATCCAGAAGATGTTTAAGATGATGGTGCCCAAAGAAGAGCGCCAAACGATGCTCTTCAGTGCAACTCTCGGTACAAGGGTCAGAAACCTAGCGTGGTCTTACATGAGCGACCCTGTCGAGATTGCGGTGCAACCTGAAGAGATTACCGTTAAAGAGATAACTCAAGAGCTCTACCATGTAGCGAAAGTCGATAAGTTTAACCTCTTTTTAGCTCTGTTGACCAAAGAAAACCCTCAGAATGCCCTTATTTTCACCAATACAAAGAGTCGTGCTGTGGAGATTAGCAAACGCCTCAATTTTAATGGCTACAAAACGCAATTTTTGATGGGAGATCTACCCCAGAGTAAACGGCTCCAGATTATCAACAGGATGAAACGGGGGGAACTGAGGTTCTTGATTGCCACTGATGTTGCCGCCAGAGGCCTCCAGATCGATGACTTAGAGTTGGTGGTCAACTACGATATCCCGGAAGATTTTGAGAACTATGTTCACCGTATTGGACGGACTGCCCGTGCCGGTAAGAGTGGTAAAGCGATTACCTTAGCCTGTGAACAGTTTGTCTACTCCCTTGAGGCTATCGAGGAGTATATCCAGATGAAAATACCGGTGATATGGCCAGAAGAGGGTTTCTTACCTGTCGTTGAGGACAAAAGTGCCACAATGCAGTTCCGTGACATGTCACGGGGCAAACGCAGTCGGGCTCCTCAAAAGAGCTCTCCTGTCCCCCGCCGGACCTCGAAACCTATTAAGAGGACGAGGCCTTCCAGCGGGCAAAAGAGTAAGAGCTACCCACAGGTGAAAACCAAGAGTTACAAAGAGATTGGCAAAATGAGTCTTGATGAGCGCATGGCCTATTATAAAAAGATGTATGGCGGTGAAGAAGAAAAAAGCCAACCAGTTGTCGCAGAAGTGAAGAGCGAACCTAAGGCTAAAAACAAAAAACTTTTCTCCCGGTTTTTGAAAGGACCCAAGAAAGATGCTTAAACGGTTCTTTTCTTACTACAAACCTTATAAAGGACTCTTTGCCCTCGATATCTCAGCGGCTGTTTTGGGCTCTTTACTCTCTATAATCTTCCCCCAGCTAACCCGTGAACTACTCAAAACATATATTCCCAACCACAACTGGGCTGCCATGCTTACCGTGTTTGCCTTTATGTTGGCAATCTACTTCGTCCAAACTTTTTGTACCTATATTCAAGTGCGCTGGGGACACCAATTGGGGGTTTTGATGGAGGGGGATATGCGTCAAGATCTCTTTGAGCATCTGCAACGCCTCTCTTTCAGATACTTCGACAAGACTAAAACCGGCCACCTAATGTCACGGATAACCAACGACCTCTTTATGATTACCGAGGTCGCCCACCATGGTCCGGAGGACCTTTTAATCTCAGTGGTGGTCATTATCGGTGCTTATGCCGTGATGTTTGTAACCAGTGCACCGTTGGCCTTAATTTCCCTTATTCCGCTCCCTTTTATGCTTTTCTTTGGGATTTACTATGGGAGAAAATTAAAAAGTGGTTTCAGAGCAGTACGCTCCACCGTTGCCGATGTAAACGCCATGGTGGAAAACTCCATCCAAGGGGTGCGCGAAATTCAATCTTTCACTAGTGAAAAGTATGAGAATGAGAAGTTTAGAGCAGTTAATAAAATCTTTAAAAGGGCTCGTAGTGACCAATACAAAGTTATGGCGAGTTATGAGTCAATCATGCTCCTCTTCAGGGAGCTCTATTACTTCACCACGGTTGCCGGAGGGGCTGTTTTAATCTATCTGGGGAAAGTGCCCCTCTACGATTTAGTTGCCTTTATCCTCTATGTAGGCATAGTACTCCCCCCGATAGACCGCCTTATCAGTTTCACTGAACAGTTGCAACAGGGGATGAGTGCATTTGAACGGTTTGTGGAAGTTATGGATATCTCCAGCGATATCCAAGACCTCCCCGATGCGGTTGAATTGGAAATAAAAGAGGGCAATATCTGTTTTGACCATGTCCGCTTTAGCTACGATTCAGACGGAGAAGAGGTTTTGGGGGGGATTAATCTGACCATTAAGGGGGGAAGTACCGTAGCTTTAGTAGGTGAATCGGGAGCCGGTAAGAGCACCTTAGCATCCCTTATCCCCCGTTTCTATGAACCGGTTGAGGGCGCCATCTTAATTGATGGGCAAGATGTCGCTAAAGTGAAGAAAAAATCTTTGAGGCGGCAAATTGGATTTGTCCAACAAGATGTTTTTTTATTTGACGGTACAATTCGTGAGAACCTCCGCTATGGTAAGCGGGATGCTACCGATGAAGAGATGCTGGAAGCCTTGGAAAAGGCCAATTTAGCTACTTTGGTACGTTCTCTTCCCCTCGCTTTAGATACAGAGGTGGGTGAGAGAGGCGCCCGCTTAAGTGGCGGACAAAAACAGAGGCTCTCCATTGCCAGAGTTTTCTTAAAAAATCCTAAAATTTTAATCTTTGATGAGGCTACCAGTAGCCTAGACACTGAATCTGAACACCAAATCCAAGAGGCTTTCAAACGCTTGGCACAAGGGCGAACTGCCATTGTCATTGCACACCGGCTAACTACTGTGCGGGAAGCCGATATTATCTACACCCTAGCAGATGGGGCTATCGTCGAACAGGGCAAACACCAAGAGTTGATTGCTGCAGGGGGGCATTACGCGCGCCTCTATAAGAATCAGGAGGTGGGGATATGAAGTATATTCACCTATTCTTTGCCATTCTATTGGTTGTACTGACTTTTATTTTCTCAATTTTTGTAGCCATAATTCCGGCGGCTATTATGAAGTTGTTTAAACGTCGTTTGAGTGCTGAAAAGTGGATGCGCGTTAACGGCACTCTGATAGCCAAAACGATAGTCTGGTCGCTAAATATGAAATTGGTAGTGGAAGGACAAGAGAAGATCCCCCCTCAAGGGACCCCGGTGTGTTACGTAGCCAACCATCAGAGTATGTTGGATATCCCGGTGGTGATTGCCGGACTTCACGTGTGGGCGGGTTTTATTACCAAGCAAGAGTTGAAAAAAGTCCCCATTCTCAGTAACTGGATCAAGGCGATGCAGTGTGTCTATATCGACCGCTCTAGTGGACGCTCATCAATTGAGGCTATCCTCAAAGGGGTGGAGAATATTAAGAATGGGGTGAGGATGTTCATTTTCCCCGAGGGGACCCGCAGCAAAACCGGACAGTTAGGTCAATTTAAAAGCGGGTCACTTAAACTGGCAACTCGCTCTAAGGCGGTAATTGTTCCCATCACAATCGAGGGGACAAGACAAGGAGTTAAAGAAAAGAAGGGCTTTAGGCGGGTGATAGTCCACCTAAGTGTCTCAGACCCCATAGAGACAGCTTCTCTGGATGCCGAGGAGCTAAAGGCGCTCCCCGGCCGGGTCTATTCGGCAATTGAACAGCAGTTTACATCTTATCAGGGTGATTCATGAGTGATTACTTTTGCCTCTCTGATTTATCGTTCTCTTACAAGGGGTACGGGAAAACAGAGAAACTGCCACCAGTCTTAAAAGATCTCTCTTTGAGGGTCAAAGAGGGGAGTAGAACCCTTATTTTAGGTCCACCCGACAGTGGTAAAACAACCTTGGCTAGAATTGCTTGTGGACTTTTACCCCGTTATATAGAGGGGTACCTCACCGGTAAAGTTTTACTAAAAGGTGAGGAGATCCCTGCTTCAGAGCCTTGGCTTTTAGCCGACAAGCTGACCTACACTGGCCAGAATGTGCAGGAACAACTTTTAATGACCACCTGTGGTGATGAAGTTGCTTTTCCCCTCGAATCACTGGCTATTGAGCGCCAGGCTTTGATTGAACGGGTTGAAGAGTCCCTTAATAGTTGGGGCTTGCTCAAGTACAAGGATGTTAATCCTCAAGAGCTCTCTGGCGGGGAGCGTAAGCGCCTCCTCTTAGCCGTAACTGCGGCGATTGATGCACCCCTGTGGATAATGGATGAGCCTTTTGATGATTTGGATGAACAATGGCGCCAGGAACTAAAAAAGCGGCTCTTGGAGAAAAAAGGGACGGTGATAGTCTTCGCTTCCCGTTACATAAAAGAGGCAGACTCCCTTTTCGATAACTATTACCTCCTAAATGATACAAGGCTCTCAGAGGAGAGTAGAGCCACTGCATTCTCTAAACTGCAAGCGTTAGATAGAGGAACGGCTTTAAACATCAAGATGGAGAAGTTTCACCAAAATCGAGAATTGAGGTGTGAGCAAATGGTCATTGGCCATGAACGCCGTTCAACTGATTCCACTCTCCCTTTTACCCTCAAGATTGACCGGTTTTCTCTAAAAACCGGAGAGGTGGTGGCTTTGGTAGGACCCAATGGTGCCGGTAAAAGCACCTTTTCGCGCGTTCTATGTGGACTAAAGCGTCCTCAACAGGGCTCTATTACGCTGGACGGAGAGTCGATTGCGTCTTCTAAGCGCCTAGCACAGGTAGCCTACCTCTTTCAAAATCCCGATTACGGAATATTCCTCTCTTCGGTTGAGCAGGAGTTGGGCTGGTCTTTACGCCATAGTGCGGTGCACTCTAAGCAAGAGCAGATCGCTTCAGCCGCTAAGCTATTTGATTTGAACCTTGATGAGAACCCGTCAATGATGAGCTACGGTAAGCGGAAGCAACTGCAAGGAGCTGTCTATTATATCCTGAACCGCCCTTTTGTAATTATAGATGAGGTAGATAGTGGCATCACAAGTGGCGATGCTTCGAAAATGGTAGCTCTTTTAAAACAACGGGGTAGCGCAGTGGTTGTCATTACCCATGACCGCTCTTTTGCCAAACAGATCGCCACCCGGCAGTACAAAATAGTCGATGGACAAATCATTGAGAGTGAGGTGGGTCAGTGAACACTAACACTTTCATTGCAGGCAGAGGTTTTCTCTACTGGTTTGATGCAAGGGCTAAACTTTTAACTGTCCTCCTTTTCTCGGTAATGGTCTTTTTTCCCTCCCAAGTAGTGATGCTGGCCATCTTGATGGCTCTGATTTTTATAGTTGCGTGGCGGGCGGTCACTTTTAAACAAGCACTTAAGCCTTTAAGGACCCTTTTGTTCATCCTCGTCGTGATGGCTCTGTTCATCCCATTAAATAGACGGGACGGGGTAGCGCTTTTAGTTATTAAAAGCTATGTGATTATTACTAAAGAGGGACTTAATCAATTTTTAACCTTGGCTCTGCGACTTTTAATAGTGACTTACCTCTGTACCCTTTACATCTGGACGACCCCTATGGCCGATATTAACCTCTCTTTCAGGTGGTATGGCCTCTCTTATAAAGTGGCTTTAACGATCACTTTAGCTTTCCGTTTTATCCCTTTTATTGGAGAGACTTTTACGATGATTCGCGACTCCCATAGCCTAAGAAGTGCCCACGGGGAATCGGAGGGGGAAAAATTTCATATCAAGGATCTAGTGCCCACCGTGACCAGTGCTTTGGTCTTTGCCCTCAAGACAATCCCCCATTTGGCGACAACTCTTGAACATCGTGGTTTTGGCAGTGGCCTTAAAAGAAGTGATTATAAAGTTCTGGAGGCTAAAGGGGGTCTCTTTATTCATTTTTTACTTTCCGCTATAATTCTGCTCACCACTTTTGTTCTGCTTAATTCCATCTAAAGGAGGATCCATCATGAACGAGAAGACCAAATCTAAGAGCCCTGCGCTAAGCATTGCCCTTATGTCAATTTTAACGGCAGTCGTCGTTGTATTTACTATTTTTCCCCGAATCCCGACGCCCATTCACGGTTACATTAATCTGAGTGATGTAATTATTACGTTTTCGGCATTCCTTTTTGGCCCATGGGTGGCCGCTGTAGCCGGCGGGCTGGGGACAGGTATTGCCGATATCATTGGAGGCTTCCCTCAATGGGCTGTGTTCTCTTTTTTGATTCATGGCTTACAGGGGCTTTTGATTGCCCTCATTGCCCGTGCCGGGCTTAAGAAAGGGGTCCCGGGGGACGCTAAAATCTATATGCAAATCCTTGGAGGAGTAGTGGGGATGGTTGTTATGACGGGGGGTTATTACCTGGTAGGTGGCTTCCTCTACGGATTCAAGCCCGCCTTAGTTGAAATTCCCCTTAACCTCTTACAGTCGGGAGTGGGTGTTGTCTTAGGAATTGTTGTCTCTAAGGGGGTTCTCAAAGCCTATCCACCGGTGCGCTCTCTAGCCTTATAAAAGGATGAATATGGAAAAGAGACCTTACGATACAGTTTTAATTCTCGATTTTAATACCCAATACTCTCAGCGCCTTGCCCGCAAAATTCGCTCTCTCAATGTTTTTAGTCAGATTGTCGATTACTCAATCAGTGTGGGTGAAATCAAGAAGATAGCACCGGTAGGCATTATTTTAGCCGGTGGGAACCACAGTGTTCGCTCTAAAGATGCCCCAAAGCCCAATAAGAATATTTTTAACCTCTCTATTCCCATTTTGGGAGTCGGCTATGGTCTGCAGTTAATTGCTGAAGCCACCGGTGGTGAAGTTGGTCCCCCTATCGAAAAAATTGAGGGGCAAGATACTTTAACAGTCGAAGATAAGCCAAGCACCCTTTTGCAGGGGATCACAGCAGACTCTGATGTTTGGCTCTCTGCAGGTGATGTAGTTCACTCAATTAGTGACTCTTTTGTAAGGACAGGTTCCACTCAACGGTGTAGTTATGCGGTCGTTGAGGAGCCGTTAAGGAATTTGTATGGGGTACAGTTCCACCTCGGCTGTGATAACACCCAAGAGGGGGGCAGGATCCTCTCCAATTTTCTGTTTAATATTTGCCAAGCGCAAGACAATTGGAATATGGACACTTTTATAGAGTCCAAAATAGAAGAGATTAAGGCGGTAGTTGGACGTAAACAAGTGCTTTGTGGTCTCTCCGGGGGTGTCGACTCTTCCGTTGTCGCCACTTTAATCCATAAAGCCATCGGCGACCAATTAATTTGCGTCTTTGTTAACACCGGCCTACTGCGCAAAGGGGAAGCCGATTTGGTTCTAGAGGTCTTTCGCGACAATTTTAACATTAAACTCCAGTATGCCGATGCG
>JBAYSE010000080.1:0-7333 GCA_041676265.1 Sphaerochaetaceae bacterium | reverse complement strand
TAATACGAGCTCCGCAGTCCATGATGAACTCATCGACACTGTTATCGATGACCTCTTTCAATAAAACATAGATCCCATCTTCAAAATGGGATCCATCCCCGAGGCGACCGATATACATACCTGGGCGCAAGCGAATATGTTCAAGAGCGCTCAGTGTTTGGATTTTGCTCTCATCATAGGTCATAGACCCATTTGCGGAATTTTTCTTTGCCATTGGCCCCTATTATATCCTTTTTAGCCTCATTTGCAAAGTATCGCACGACAAGAGCCTCTCTTGACCCCTCGGCTGAATCAACTAAAATAGAGAAGGAGGGGTCAACATTGACGCTCTTTTCGTTTCTCTTTGCAACACTTTTCCTCTTTGCCCTTGCCGGCAACCTAATAGGAAACTACCGCAGCTTAACAAAGGTTACAGCAGTGAGTAAGAGTCTTTTGATGCCTCTTCTGCTCCTCCTCTTCCTCTCCTCCTACCAAAACAGTCACCATCTTTTAATTATCTTAGCCCTCCTCTCCAGTTTCTTAGGCGATTTTCTGCTCCTCTTTAACTCAAAAAGAGCCAATGTTTGCTTTATCCTCGGGATGCTCTGTTTCATCTTAACGCATCTCTTCTACAGTCTTTGGTTTCTACTGTTTGCTTCCCCCTGGAAATTCTCCCCGGTAATGCTAATGGTTGTTTTAATGCTTATCTTGGTGACCTTTTGGTTCTGGAAAACTATTTTCGCCACCAAACATAAACTCAGAATTTTACTCTGCCTCTACTGCCTACTAATTGACCTCTTAGTTTTCTCTTCTGCTTCAACGATTGCGCACGGTAATCATCTAGGGACTTTCCTTGTTTTTTTAGGAGCCCTCCTTTTTGGCTTTTCAGACTTCCTAATTGCGATGCGTCTTGTGGGTCGCACAGTTGACGATAACTCCATGGTGATGCTCTCCTACTCGCTCTCCCAGTTGATGCTCATCTGCGGGATTCTAATCCTTGCCTACTGAAGACCTCTCCTATATAGTATCCCTATGATAAAGATTTTCCCCTCCGGGAGCCTGCCATGCCTCTCCAATTGATTATCATTGTCATCTTAATCCTTTTGTCAGCTTTCTTTTCGTCTGCTGAGACTGCTTTTACCAGCCTCTCATTTATCCAAATAAGGACCCTTGAGAGTGAAAAGAGCCGCTTTAGTCGCCTAGTTGCCTCCCTCTCTAAAACTTCCGACCTCCTTTTGACAACTATTTTGATTGGCAACAACATTGTCAATATTTCAGCTTCGGCCCTGACCACAACCTATGCCCTCGCCCTCGGGGGAAGCCGCGTTGTGGGGTATGCAACCGGCCTCTTAACCCTCATCATTCTAATCTTTGGCGAAATAACCCCCAAACAACTCGCCATTAACTACAACGTCGAGATTGCCAAGCTGAGCGCCTACCCTATCAAAGGCCTTACATACCTCCTCTACCCAATTATCGCCGTTGTGCGCGCCATCAGCTCTTTTATAACGCGCCTCTTTGGACAAAGAGAGGGGGCCTCCCTCTCTTTAGAGAGTCTGATGCATGTGGTAGATGCCGCTGAAGACGAGGGCGTCGTGGACCAATGGGAGACTGCTTTAGTCCAAAAAGTGCTCCACTTCAGTGAAGCCCCTGTCAAATCGGTGATGACGCACCGTACAGAGGTCTTTAGCCTCAATGAAGAACTTACCCTCAAAGAAGCCTTCCCCCGAATGGTGGCCAGTGGCTTTGCCCGTGTCCCCGTCTACCGAGAGACCAAGGAGAACATCGTGGGAGTACTTCTCTTGAGGGATATTTTGGCGGCTGAAATGGAAGAAAAAGGCGCAGAGAAAATATCACAACTCCTCCATCTCCCCATTTTTGTCCCCGAAAGCCGCAAACTTGACGCCATGATGTTCCAGTTCCAGCAGGAGCAATTACAGATAGCGGTTGTATTGGATGAGTACGGCGGCCTTTCGGGAATTGTGACCCTCGAAGATATCGTAGAACAACTTTTCGGTGAAATCTACGATGAACACGAAACCGGAGAACTTTTAAGGATTAAAGGGGAGGCTAACGGGACTTACTTAATCAAGGCCGACACCACGATGCAGCAAATTAAAGATGATCTCGATTTAACAATTGAGAGGGAAGACCTTTCTTGCACTTTGGCTGCCTTCCTGATAGAGGCCTTGGGAAGTATCCCCATTCCCGGAGAGAAAATCGATCTCAGCTTCGGTCGATTCACCATTGTTTCGATGAAGGGGAAAAAAATAGAGTCGGTCAGGATGGAAGTGAAACAAACCGAGTTGGATTGACACCCTTTTACCTCAACGGTATGATTCGCCCATGAGCACTTACCCATTTACCGAAATTGAGAAAAAATGGCAAGAATTTTGGGAAAAACACCAAACATTTCATGTCACAGAGGATCCGAGTTTCTCCGTAGAGAAGCGGATGTACGTCCTCGACATGTTCCCCTATCCTTCGGGCGCGGGGTTGCATGTGGGCCACCCTGAGGGATACACGGCGACCGATATCTACTGTCGCTTCTTGCGCATGAACGGTTACAACGTCCTGCACCCCATGGGATTCGACTCTTTTGGTCTACCGGCGGAAAACTATGCAATTAAAACCGGAACTCACCCGCAAACGACCACTGAAAAGAATATTGAGAATTTCCGTAAGCAAATTAAGAGTTTAGGCTTCTGTTACGACTGGAGCCGTGAAGTCTCAACCCACACTGCCGAGTACTACAAATGGACGCAATGGATCTTCCTTCAGCTCTACAAAAAGGGGTTGGCTTACGAGGCAGAAACCCCCATTAACTGGTGCCCCGATTGCTTGACAGGCCTCTCCAATGAAGAGGTAAAAGATGGTAAGTGTGAAAGGTGCGGAGCTCTGGTTTCGCGTAAGAACATCCGTCAGTGGATTTTGAAAATAACAGCCTACGCTGACCGCTTGCTCAACGATTTAGAGGCCTTAGATTGGCCTGAGTCTATTAAAGCGATGCAACGTAACTGGATTGGGCGTAGTGAAGGCGCTACCGTAAAGTTTAAAATTGTTGACAGCGACAAATATCTGGAAGTTTACACAACGCGCAGTGACACCCTCTTCGGAGCAACTTATATGGTCGTCTCTCCGGAGCACCCCTATGTTGATGAGCTAATTACCGCCGAGCAGCGCCTAGAAGGTGAAGCCTACATCGAGCAAGCCACCCACAAGTCCGACTTGGAGCGGACCGATTTGGCAAAAGAGAAGACCGGCGTTTTTAGTGGCAGTTACGCTATTAATCCCGTCAACTCTGCAAAAATCCCCATCTGGATAGCCGACTACGTTCTTATCTCCTACGGGACGGGGGCTATCATGGCAGTTCCTGCCCATGATACGCGTGACTGGGAGTTTGCCAAAAAGTTTAATCTACCAATCATTGAAGTACTTAAGAGTAGCGTCGATGTGCAGCAAGAGGCGTGGACAGAGGACGGAATCCACGTTAATTCAGGCTTTATTGACGGCCTTAACAAAGAAGAGGCTATCAATAAAATGAATGCTTGGCTTGAAGAAGAGGGATTGGGGCACAAAGCGGTTAATTACAAACTGCGAGACTGGGTCTTCTCCCGTCAGCGCTACTGGGGAGAGCCCATTCCCTTGATCCACTGCAGTAAATGTGGCATTGTCCCAGTTCCCGAAGAAGAACTCCCATTGCTCCTGCCGGAAGTCGACTCCTATAGACCATCAGGGACCGGTGAGAGCCCCTTGGCAACTATTGACGCTTGGGTCAACACCACTTGCCCCTCCTGCGGGGGCCAAGCCAAACGGGAGACCAATACAATGCCCCAGTGGGCGGGGTCGTGTTGGTACTATCTGCGTTACCTAGATCCCCACAACGAGGCGGAGTTTGCCTCTCAAGAGGCTATCAACTACTGGATGCCGGTCGACCTCTATGTGGGAGGGGCAGAACACGCCGTCCTGCACCTCCTCTACGCCCGTTTCTGGCACAAAGTCCTCTTTGATCTCAACTTAGTGAATACCGAAGAGCCTTTCCAACGACTAGTCAACCAAGGGATGATTACCAGCTTTGCCTTCCAACGCCAAGATAAAACACTGGTGCCGACCGATGAGGTGGAAGAGGTGGCTGATGACGTTTTCGTTGAGAAAACCGGTGGGGAAAGATTAGAACGAGTCGTTGCCAAGATGTCCAAGAGTCTCAAAAATGTAATCAACCCGGATGTAATTATCCACGAATACGGCTCCGATGCTATGCGGATGTACGAAATGTTCATGGGCCCTCTTGAAGTCTCAAAGCCGTGGACTACCACTGGAATTATGGGTGTATATAGGTTTTTAGACCGTCTTTGGAGACTTGCCGAACGCCCAATCTTTGATGAAGAGCCTTCCAGGGAGATCTTAAAGACTCTTCATAAAACCATTAAAAAGGTAACCCACGATACTGCCAATCTCCTTTTCAATACCGCCATCGCCCAGATGATGGTCATGGTAAATGAGCTCTACAAAATTGACACCTTGCCCCGCTCAATTTGGGAGCCTTTTATCCTGCTCCTCGCCCCCTATGTTCCCCATCTGGGGGAAGAACTTTGGCAAATGGCGGGCAATACCCCTTCAGTAGCTAACCAGAAGTGGCCCGCTTTTATCGCCGAGCTCACAATTGATGAAGAGCAAGAGATTGTGGTGCAAATAAACGGCAAGGTCAGAGTCCGTTTTAATGCAGCTAAGGGCAGTAGTCAAGAAGAACTGCTAGAGCGCGCTATGGCCAGCGCAAGGATTAAGGAGCTCACCGCAGATAAAACTATTGTGAAGACAATCGTGATAGTCGATAAATTGGTAAATATTGTTGTAAAATAGAATTCACCTTTACCTATCGCGGTGTTATACTGACAGCGATTACAGGTAAAGGGGGTGTAGGATGTTTGATTCTCTTTTAGCCTCTGCCGGGTCATCCGTACCGCAGGTAGTATTGATAGCTGTTTTAGGATTGGCCGTTTTTATTGTCTTAATGTTACTCCTCAGACAAGTCTTTTGTTGGTATTGGAAAATCAACAAGACAGTGAGACTGCTTCAAAGTATCGAGCGAAAATTGGCCGTGCTATCTAATACTCCCTCAATTGAAGATAAACAAAGATAGTCTTTTGAAACTGTTAGACTAGTGCAACAACTCTTGATAAGAGCCATCACTGATTAATAAAAGTGGGTCGGGGGTCGTAATATGCCAAAAGGGGAGTTCGTCCGGTGATACTATAATTCTCAACTCCAGCGATAAATCAAAATTCAAGTAACGGACAACCCCCACAGGTAACTCTTTAACAACACACTCTTTATCTATAAAAGAGAAGAAAGAGGGGAAACAGCGCTTCTCACTTACCCAGTAACCCACAGGCAAATCATTCAAGGTAACACTCTCTAAGGGCACCATCTTGAGGGATTTTACGCTAAGGGTATCGTTGACAACATCTTTGGCCAGGGAGTTCCAATCAAACCCATCGCCACTGCTTCGCATCTCAAGGACAAGTGCGGAGAGCTTTTCAAAAGAGAGAAAATCCAGTGGTGCATGGTAAAATTTGGAAAGGTTGAGAAGGGCTTCGGCTAAAGGGCCCTGCGCGTAGTAGAGCTTAACCTCCTTTGACCCTTCAAACGCTCCCCCCAAAGGGGTCCCTTTCCCCAAAGGATAGGCAACAAAGATAGAAGTTTTCCCATAGGGGAGTTGCAGGCGCACTCCCCGTGAATTGATGGGAATCACGAGTTGTTCAAGGTTCCCGTCGATTTGGTAGACTAGAGTGTACCAGAAGCGCCTTCCACAAAAATCTTCCCAAGGATGAGTCTCCCCGATAACCACCTCTACCGAGATCCCATTCTCGCAGTTAGTTAACAAAATTAGAATAAAGAGTGAGATAACAAGCCAGCACTTCATAAAAGAAAGAGGGAGTTCTACCTAGTTTTGCTTCAGCTCCTTTAGGTAACCTTGGCGAACCTCTAGGAAAAATTCTTTGACCTCTTTACTGTTGTAATCGGGGTAGGTCCAGGGAAAGCTGTTGTATTTTTTTGCACTGTAGAGGAGGGTCACCTCCCCATAAATTCCCCGTTCAAGGGGAATCCGGTGGCTTCTGTTTTTGGTAGTTGCCAAAATTAAATTAGCCGCCGTTAAAATACCGGGGTCGAGGTTAACCCGCCTTTTCCCCTCCAGAGAAAAATAGTCTTCAATGGCATTACTCTCAAGTTTCACTCTTGCCAACTCTTGGGGGTCTATTAAGTCTTGAAAGACAACGAAGAACCTCACGGGACTTCCCCCCATCTCTGCATCATAATAGTCGCTAAAGGTAAAGTTTATCTCTTGGGAGATAGTTTCAATTTCCCCATAGCGCTCTTGAAGGTGAAAAAGGAGTTCATCTCGATTAAAAGTGGCTTTGGCTAAGACTCCCATAAAGAATTTAACGGGCGTAAAAGGTAAAACCTCCCCCACCGCCTACCTCCTGTCTCCATGGAACGTCCCTAGGATCCTGAACGAAGCACATGCTGCAACTAACTCCTCGGTGGCCGCTTTGAAGGCTTCAAGGGCAATCATCTCTGCTTCCACAAAGAAAGAGTACTCCCAAGGTTTACCCGCTATAGGGCGTGACTCCAACTTCTTCATATTCAGCTTGTATTTTGAGAGGACTTGCAGAACATCAAAGAGAGAACCCGGTCGGTCTTTGACGGAGAAGACAAAAGCTACCCGGTTTATTGGTAGTGTACTTCTGAAAACCTCGGCATACTCCTCCCTGGAAATTACGTAAAACCGGGTAAAGTTGTTACTGTCGGTCTCAATCCCCTCTTTTAAAATCGCCATGTTATGGCGGCGTGCAGCAACTTCTCCGGCAATTGCTGCGTAAGAAGGGTTGCCTAGTTTAGCAATATGGGCCACGGCCCCTGCCGTATCGAAGAAGGGAAGGGCCTCCGCATGCGCCAACTCTCCGATTAAAAAGTCTTCACACTGCGCCAAACCCTGAGGGTGGCTGTAAACTTTGGTTATCTGTTCAAGCGTGCTTCCCGGCAAACCGATTAGATTGTGAATTATTCTAATCTGCTTCTCCCCTACAACGGTGAGGTCGGGATGGCTATGCAGCAGGTCTAACGTTTCGTTGATGGTCCCCCCTAAGGTATTCTCCACCGGTAATACTCCGTAGCGAGCTTCCCCCGTGGAGACGGCCTCAAAAGCATCTCGGAAGGTTCTACACGGGAAGGTTCCGGCGGTTTCGTCAAAGATGGCCCTGATGGCTTGTTCACTATAAGCGCCCTGTTCCCCTTGGAAAGCAATTTTTAAGGAGTGGGCCCCTTCAAGGTCAACGCCACCCCAAATTTCAAC
>JBAYSE010000079.1:0-7402 GCA_041676265.1 Sphaerochaetaceae bacterium | reverse complement strand
TTTGTCGGAGTTATCAACGACCTTCGGCGCCGTTATTTTGAGACCAACTCTATGCAAATCAGGATGTGGATGGACTCTTTCATGACGAGCCGCACTTGTGAGGTCTGTAACGGCTCACGCCTTAGAGTAGAAGCCTTGTCAGTTACCGTTGGAGGCCTTAATATTGTGGAGACTACCAAGTTATCGATTAAAAAGTCACAAGAATTTTTCCACCAATTAGAGTTAACACCTACCAAGCAAGCCATTGCCACACAGATTTTAAAGGAAATTGAGGGGCGACTCTCTTTTTTAGTTAATGTGGGACTCGACTACCTTACGTTAGACCGACCGGCGGGCACCCTCAGTGGGGGAGAAGCACAGCGTATCCGTTTGGCGACCCAAATTGGGTCGGCTTTAAGCGGGGTGATTTACGTTTTAGATGAGCCCTCGATAGGACTCCACCAACGCGATAATAGTCGCCTTATCCAAACACTTAAGACCCTACGGGATATTGGCAACACTTTGATAGTTGTCGAACATGACGAGGCTACTATTCGAGCAGCCGATTATATTGTTGACTTGGGCCCCGGAGCCGGTCGCCATGGGGGGTACATTACAGCACAGGGAACTCCCCGTGAAATAGAGGCTAATGAGATGAGTTTAACCGGCAAGTATCTGAAAGGGGAGCTTTTTATGGAGGTCCCCCTAGAGCGACGTGCCGGCAATGGCCACGCCCTACGGCTCTACGGTGTTCAGAAGAACAACCTAAAGAAGATAGATGTGACAATCCCATTGGGGAAAATGGTAGTACTAACCGGTGTTTCCGGCTCTGGTAAATCAACCCTTTTAAACGAGGTCCTGATTCCGGCTTTAAAGCGCATCCTTGCTAAACAGAAAGAGAACTACGACGGATATGAACGCCTTGAGGGCAGTGAGTTCTTAGACAAAGTAATCAACATTGACCAGAGCCCCATCGGTCGGACCCCCCGAAGCAACCCGGCAACCTATGTGGGGGCTTTTACCCCTATAAGGCAACTATTTGCCTCCCTTCCCGAGTCAAAAGCCCGTGGTTATAAACCGGGGCGCTTCTCGTTTAATGTGGCTGGCGGACGCTGTGAGAACTGCCAAGGGGATGGTAAACTAAAGATTGAGATGCACTTCCTCCCCGACGTCTATGTTACCTGTGATGTGTGTAAAGGCAAGCGGTTTAACACTGAGACACTCTCCATCCACTACAAAGGGAAGAATATAGCCGATGTTTTAAACATGACAATTGATGAAGCGGGGGAGTTTTTTGCCCCAGTGCCTGCAATTAAGAGGAAGCTCGACACCTTAATCTCCGTTGGTTTGGGATACATAAAGCTGGGACAATCGGCTTTAACTTTAAGTGGCGGAGAGGCGCAAAGGGTAAAGCTGAGTCTAGAACTCTCTAAACGCAGTACCGGCAAGACCTTTTATGTCCTTGACGAGCCCACTACCGGTCTCCACTTCGCTGATGTGAAGAAATTGATGGAGGTATTAAACCGGCTAGTCGATCAAGGCAACACTATTATTTTGATAGAACATAACCTCGATATTATTAAAGCCGGCGATTATTTAATTGATTTAGGCCCTGAAGGTGGGGACGGAGGAGGATGGGTTGTGGCGGAAGGGACCCCTGAGGAAGTTTCCCTTTGTAAAGAGTCCCACACCGGCTATTATATAGCAAAGACACTCTATGACAAAAAGTAAATGGCTAATATTGAGTTTAATCCTCTCCCTTTTTTTTATTTTTCCCCTTTGGGCACAAGAGGATGAGGCTATTCAACTCCTCTTATTAGCCGGAGACATTGAGTCGTCTACCCACGGAGAGTTGGTAAACCGCTTAAAGTTCCTTAATTTGAGCAGCGAAGGCGCCGACGCTGCTTTAAAAGAGCGCCTCTACACCTATTACGGGTTAACTCCTCTGGCTGACAGTGGCCAAAGTGTGACGACTAAGGGGGGCTACACGCTTGAGATAGTGAATGCACAACACCTCTTTGTGGGAGGGGCCAACAACCAATTCGTCTTATTGGAGGGGGATAGCCAAATTGCCTTTACCAAAGGAGATGAGGAGGGGGTCACCCAAATTGTAGCGCGCTCCATTGCCATCGATTTAGAACAAGAGTTTTTAGTGGCTTTGAGCGCCGTAAATTACCTCAAAAAAGGGGCACAGAGCGAAGAACTCCTCGATAGTGAAATCTTAACCGTCCGTTGGGCCGAAGGCTCTCTAAAGCTTAGTCGCGGGAGTTTACAGATATCGCGGGAAAGCAGTACCGGAGAAGAGATCAACTTCTATACCCTTGGAGAGGAGATCAATCTCACCCTCTCTCCCCGTACAATTACCTTTGAAGATGGTCTAATAACCACCAACCAAGAACAAGCCTATTTCAGCATTCGTGCTAAAAAACTATTTTTAGTCGATGGGGGAGACTTCTTTGTCACCAATGCCACTATTTCGATGGGCAGGGTACCCATTCTTTGGAGCCCTTTCCTTTACTATCCCGGGCGCACCTTTATCTTTAACCCCGCCATCGGCTTTGAGTCCCAGAGGGGGTTCTTTTTCTCTACCACTACCGATATTTTTGGGAAAACTCCCAAGATAGAGAAAAGCGATGAGTCCAGTCTCTCTGCCCTTTTAAGTCAACCCTCTACAGAGGGGAAAGTGCGAGATGGGTGGGTTTATGGCGTTAAAAAGGGGGAGGAGTTAACCGCCCTTGAAGCGTGGGCCAAGGCCAGCGACTCCTACCTGTCACTGCTCTTTGATGGGTATCAAAAGCGGGGTGTTATGGTTGGCCTGGACAGTACAGTGAACACCACTAATCAAATCTTCTCTTTTACGAACTACGCAGCGCTCGCTTTTGCCGGCGCTCTCAGTGAAACCTTTAGCTCTTATTATCCTATTGCGCCGGTACGCTATGCTTTCAAAGGCGACTGGAAGGTGAAGACTAATGCCCTTAACCTGACAATACAGCTGCCTTTCTATAGTGACCCTAAGTTTATGCGCGATTATGGGGATCGGCTAACCAGCTTTTCCTTAGGGGCACTGACGGGGAGTGCCACTTTTCCCAGTGTCTATAAATCCGATATCACAAGTTTTAATTGGCGCCTGGATGGCAGTGCCACAATCCCCACCAAACTGGTGACCCCCTATGTGAAAAATCTCAAAATAGAGCGCCTTTCAGCTAATGTAAACTGGACGCTTGATGATGAAGGGTTGTACCAGATAGATAAGCTTGAACTGCCAAACTTAAGTTTTTCGCTTGGCGGAACCCTCCTCTCCTTAAGAAGTGAACCGCAGAAAGAGGGCTCGAATACCATTGCGCCGAATGAACCGGAGGTGGCTCTCAAATTACGCGACTACGGAATTGAGGCCCCCTACAGTGCAGGTGGCCAACAGTTGGCTGTTAGCCGCCCTAAAGTTGAGCGCTCATCGCTCTCAGTTGATTACAGTTTCAAACAAATTTACAACCGGGCCCTTACCCTTAAAGAGGGCGAAACTGATGAAATATCGCACTATAGTCGCAGTTCTGCCACCCTTAACATTAAGGGGGCTTTAGCACCATCTTTAATTCAATTCTCCCAGCGTTTTGACCCCTTAATAACCCTTAATAAGACCGAAAAAGGGGATAAAGAACAGATCTCAGTCAATTCTGTTACCGATATTACCATACTGCCGGTTGGGCTCAGTTGGGGCCTTTCAATGTACCTCTTTAACCGTATAACCAGCGACGATGAGGAGCAGGCATGGGATTTTGGGTGGACCAAGGAAGTTGTTAGTCGCCACCAGTTAGTGTGGTCTTGGCCTTTTAAGGTGGGCAATGGGGTCATTACTCCCGCTTTAACCACTACTTTAGATCCCCAGCCTTATAGTTTTAAACCCGCATTAGCTTATAAAATTGGTCCATTTTCACTCTCACTCGGCTACTTCATTAAAGAAGATGACGCCGGTGACTTTAAGGGAGAGAAGGCTACTTTGGCTTTTGAATACAACAGCCCCAAATATTTAACCGCCGTTGCCAATGTGAATTACGCTACCGATTTAATTGAAGAGAGTGAAACTTGGTGGCAACCTTTAGAGATCTCAACTTCAGTGAACGCCTACCTATTTAACTCCTATTTGACTTTAAAAGAGAAATCCCTTTTCTCCTTTGAGAGCCTCCTGTTTGAAGAATTTGAGGTAGGGGCTTCGGTTCCTTGGGCGGCCCTCTCTATCCAAGGCAGTAGCAACGCTATCGACCTCATGGATGCCTCAATAAAGGTTGAAGGTTTACAGAGAAAATGGTGGAAGAATAGGATTAGCTTTGGTCTCACCTTGGAGAGTTCGTACCGCTACTCTTTCTGGGACACCTCCAATTCAGCTTTCGCCTTTAAGATGAATTTCCATTTTGCAATTGCCGAGTTTTTAACTATGGATTTGGCCTTTAAGAGTGTTAACAACGGATTTCATCGCTACGAAACCTTTGGTGATATGTGGGAAGACCTTTTACGCTCTTTCGACTTCTTGGGCGATGGGCGGCGCAAAACCCAATTTACAATGGAGTCAATTGAGTTTAGTCTAGTTCACCACATGGCCGATTGGGACCTCAGTTGTAAATATGAAGGAAGCATAGTATTATCGGATATGGAATGGCATTGGCAACCGGTTTTTTCAATTTATTTGAACTGGAAAGCTATTCCGGAAATTGAGGTTGACCGTCAATTTAGCCTTGGTAACTAACCTCTATAGGAGAGAGATGAGTAGCACCATCGTATTTGAGCAGTCGTCACAGATGCAACGAGTGTGTGGTATAAACGATAGGAATATCCCTTATTTAGAGCTTTTGTTGGATGGAGAGCTTTTTGTCCATGGCAATAGTGTCACTTACCGACACTCTTTAACGGGCGGTGAGGAAGGCGATGAACTTTTTAAAGCCCTCATGGTAAGACTTAAACAAATGGCTGAAGAGCGTGACGATATTACCGAACCAGAGATCTTTATGGAGTTCCAAGCACTAAAAAATGGCAACACCACCCCTGAGAAAGCCGAAACTAACTCAGCAATTAGCGTCGCCGGAAAAACTATTTATCCCAAGAGTCCCAACCAACGTCTCTTTATCGATTTAATGCGTAAGCGCCAAGTTGTTTTTAGCATAGGGCCGGCCGGCACCGGAAAGACTTTCTTAGCCGTTGCCCACGCCTTAAGTGAGGTGTTAAAAGGGGCCAAGCAGAAACTCGTTTTAACGCGACCTGTGATAGAAGCGGGGGAGAACCTCGGGTTTTTGCCTGGAGACCTTACCCAAAAAATTAGCCCCTATTTAAGACCGCTCTACGATGCGATGGAGTATATTCTTCCTCCGGCGATTATTAGGCGGCTAGAGAACTCCGGTGGTGTGGAGATAGCCCCTTTAGCCTATATGCGGGGGCGCTCTTTAACCAACGCAGCCATCATTTTGGATGAGGCGCAAAATACTACCCGGGAACAGATGAAGATGTTTTTAACCCGTCTCAGTGAAAATTCATGCGCCGTCATTACCGGCGATATTACCCAGATAGACTTGCCAAAAGCGAGCCAAAGTGGCTTAATTCACGCTACCTCAATTTTAAAAGAGATTGAGGATATTGGCTTTATCGAGTTTACTTCACGCGATGTCGTGCGCTCTCGTATAGTTCAAAGGATTGTAAATGCCTATGAAAATGATTTACAAAGAGGGTAAAAGTCCCCTCTGGGTCCATATTCTATTCGTTCTACTGGCCACTTTAGTGGCCCTCTCGGCACTGGCGGTACCCCTCCTCTTAGCCAATCAAAGTACCTTACTAACAGAATCGCTGAAAAGTCGTTGGGAAGTGGGCAGTATTGCTGAGCATGATGTGCGCTCTAACGAGACTTTCTACTTTTTAGATGAAGTTGAGTCCAAAATTAAACGTGAAAAGGCGAGAGCCTCCGTATTACCGATTTTTAGACACTCACTGCAAACTTCCAACGCAATTTTGGCCGCTTTACCCGGTGCGTTTCAAGCAAACCGTACAACTGAGACGCTGGTGAGAGAATTGGTTGAGGAGTACCTGCAGCGGGGAATTTTTAATAAGAGTGACCTTTATAAGATTTCGGCAGAAGAGCAGAAAGAGTTGTTTGTGGCTGACTCTAACCAAAGTTACCGTATTGAAGAGGTTTTAACCGTTGAAGAGGCCCTCAATACACTAAACAGTGCCCTCCTTAATCAATTTTCCCCTGAAGAGTACCAAAGTGCCTCACGAGAGCTCTCGGCGCTGCTTAAGGCGAATATGTACTATGGGGAAGGGGAGACCGCCCTCGCCAGAGAGCAAGCGGCTTTGAGTGTTGCACCGGTTGTCAAAAGAATTGAAAAGGGGCAACTGATTATCAAGAAAGATTTCCTCATTAGTGAAGAAGATTTTAGAGCCCTGCAGGCAATGCGTAAGGCTGAAGTACAGTACACACCGCTACAGATCCTAGGACGCCTAGTTTTTGTAATTGTTCTGACAACCAGCGGCCTCTCTATCCTCGCAAACCTTTATAAACACACTAAACGGCAGATGCAATTCCTCTTAATCGTGGTAATTGGGCTGTTAATTAGTCAAATATTGACCTATTTAACCCTCTCGCTGGTTGCCAGAAGAGGGTTTGCGACACTCGACCCCTTTTTACCCTACTTCATCCTCCCCATCCTGGTAGCCTTAGCTAGTAATAACCGATTGGCGGGAATGGTGAGTGCTGCCATGCTGGGCGCTTACGCTCTGTTACTGCCCTCCTCAAACGCCTCGACTTTCTTCTTCGTTATTGCGGTGGCATTCTGCGGTATTTACTTCATTAGGTTTGTTTATCGGCGCCTAGATATACTTTTTCAATGGTTTTTTTGTGTAGTCGCCTCAGCCTGTATCATCTTGCTGAACAACCTTATAAATGGTGTCCCTTTCAAACATTTTTTCACCACTATTTTGGTGATGAGTGGTAATATCTCCCTCACTTTTGTCCTCTTCTCAATTACCCTGCCTGTTTTAGAGTATTTGGGTAACTTGCCAACTACATTCCGTTTAAGAGAGTTGGCCTATGGCGACTCGCCTATTTTAACGCGCTTGGCACAGAGTGCGGTTGGCACCTACAACCACTCCTTGGCCGTCGCCGACATGGCCTACAATGGGGCCAAAGCCATTGATGGGGATGCCCTGTTAGCTAGGGTAGGGGGTCTTTATCATGATATTGGCAAACTGGAGAACCCCGACTATTTTATTGAGAACCAAAGTGACTACAACAAACATGACGAGTTAAAAGCCTCCCTATCGGTGGCCGTGATTAAAAGCCACGTCATGATAGGGCTGGAGAAGGGGAGAGAAGCCCATTTACCCCTAGAAGTGCTTGATATAATCAGTCAACACCATGGTAACGCTGTTATTGCCATTTTCCTTA
>JBAYSE010000078.1:0-7623 GCA_041676265.1 Sphaerochaetaceae bacterium | reverse complement strand
TAGGTGCGGCACATGAAGTGAGCAGTGCTATCCTATTTTTGTGTTCACAAGCCTCCTCTTATATTACAGGGGAAGTGTTGGCCGTCACCGGTGGCTTAGGGATGTAGGGGGTCAAAATGGATAAGAGCAGACGGGTAGTGGTCACAGGGATGGGCACAGTTAATCCTTTAGGCCATCGTGTTGAACCTTTTTGGCAAAATATTAAGGCTGGCAAGAGTGGAGTCGGACCAATTACCAAATTCGATACCACCGATTACCCTTCGAAAATCGCAGGCGAAGTGCGCAATTTTGACCCCTATGATTTGCTGGATCGTAAAGAGGTGCGTAACATGGCCGATTTTAGCCAATATGCGCTTTACGCCACTGTCCAAGCGGTAAACCAAGCCCACCTTGGCGACGATCTTAACCGCGAGCGGTGTGGGGTCTATTTAGGCAACGGGATCGGGGGTTTTGAGGTCGCTGAAGAGAATGTGCAAAAACTCATGGAGCGGGGGCCTCGTTCAGTTGCCCCTCTGACTATTCCCAAACTCATCAGCAATGAAGCTGCCGGCAATATTGCCCTTAAGTACCAACTTTTAGGGCCGTGTCATACCACTGTAACGGCGTGTGCCTCCGGCACCGATGCCATTGGAGCAGCTTACCACGCCATTAAGTGGGGGCAGGTGGATTTAGCCGTTACCGGAGGGACCGAAGGCGCTATAACCAAATTAGCCGTGAGTGGCTTTAGTCGCTTACAAGCCCTCTCTACCGCCTACAATGCGACACCCCAAACGGCCTGTCGTCCTTTTGATGCTACCAGAGATGGTTTTGTGATTGGCGAGGGGGCCGGTATATTGATTCTCGAGGCCCTCGAGCACGCCCAAAAGAGGGGTGCGGAGATTTTGGGGGAGGTTATGGGCTACGCAATGAGCTGTGATGCTTACCACTTAACGGCCCCTTCACCTGAAGGGGAGGGGGCGGCCAGGGCGATGCAATGGGCCCTAGAGGAGGCTAACTTAGATTTTCGCGAAGTCGATTACATTAACGCCCACGGTACCAGTACCCCGGCTAACGACGTGATGGAGACTAAGGCTATTAAGCGGGTCTTTAAGGAGCACGCCTACACCTTAAAAGTCTCATCAACCAAATCGATGACGAGCCACCTCATCGGAGCAGCGGGCGCTGTTGAGGCGATTGTGACCCTCTTGGCCCTCAGGGACCAGTATTTCCCCTGCACCCTCAACTTAACCACCCCAGATGCACAATGCGACCTCGATTATGTTGCCAATGTGGGGCAAAAAGGTTCCATCCGCTCTGCAATGAGTGTATCATTAGGTTTTGGAGGACATAACGGTGTCCTCCTATTAAGTAATTTTAGCGGTTAGGAGAGTTTGAAATGGGAAAAATCAGAGAGGTCAAAAGCTTAATCCCCCATAGGGAGCCTTTCCTATTTGTCGATAAATTGGCAGAGGTTGATGAGAAGGTTACCGTGGGGTACTACCACTTTAAGGCAGAGGATTTTTTCTTTAAGGGCCATTTCCCTAACTACCCGATAGTCCCCGGAGTCTTATTAATTGAGGTGATGGCCCAGTGTGGCGGGGCGGGGGTTAACCAGATGGGGATAGTTGAAGAGGGCTCGATTTTTGTACTGGCTTCAATTGAGAAGGCGAAATTTCGCCAACCGGTTCTCCCGGGGACGACAGTAAAAATAGTAGTGAAGAATTTAAAGGTTTCCAAAACGATGTTGCGCCAGAGTGGCAAGGTCCTCGTCGGAGAAGAAGTCGCCGCAGAGGCCTCTTGGTTTTGCTTAGTTACGGAGGGCGCCCATGATCATTAAACAGCGCATACTGCACAATGTCTCTTTAAACGCCCATCCCAAAGGGTGCGAGCTCTATGTGAAGGCCCAACTCAACTGGCTACAGGAACAGAAAGGGGACTATAGTGCTTTTCCTAAGCGGGTCTTGGCCCTGGGGGGCTCCACGGGATACGGTTTGGCAAGCCGTCTGGTGAGTGCCTTTCTGGGCGGTTCGGCAACGCTGAACGTCTCCTTTGAGCGCGAGGCAAGTGAGAAAAGGAGCGCCTCAGCGGGGTGGTATAACACTGTGGCTTTTGAACGGGAAGCCCGGAAACGGGGACTCTGGGCACAGAGTTTAAACGCCGATGCCTTTAGTGACGAAACTAAGGCCGCCATTGCCACCCTAATAAGAGCTGAGTTGGGTCAAATAGATCTCTTGGTCTACTCTTTAGCTTCACCACTGAGAATTTGGCAAGGGGAGAGTTATCGGTCGGTTTTGAAACCGATTGGCAGTGACTACACTTCCCTCTCTGTTGACCCCACTAAGGGGATAATTGAAGAGGTGACCCTCGAGAGGGCGCGTGACGAGGAGATAGAGGCGACTGTTAAGGTGATGGGCGGGGAAGATTGGCAACTGTGGGTGGACTATTTGGCAGCCCAAGATCTATTGGCCCCCAAGTTTAAGAGTGTTGCTTACTCCTACCTAGGACCTCGCTTGACCTATCCTATTTACCGCGAGGGGACCATCGGGCGGGCTAAAGAGGACTTAGAAGCCAGTGCTTTAAGACTAAAAGAGAAGTTAAAACCTATCTCGGGTGAGGCTTACGTCTCGATTAACAAAGCTTTAGTGACCCGCGCCAGTGCCGTCATCCCCGTCGTGCCCCTCTACATTGCCCTGCTTTATAAGGTGATGAAGGCAAAGGGGGTGCATGAGGAGACTACGCAACAGATTTACCGCCTCTTTACTGAAAAGCTCTACTCAGGGGGAGAAGTTGAAGTTGATGAACAGGGGCGTATCCGCCTTGATGAGAAGGAGATGCGCGCAGACATCCAGAAGGAAGTAGAGCGGTTGTGGCGGTTACAAAAAATAGGGGAACCCTTAGTTGGAGGCGATTTAGAGGGGTTTAATACCGAGTTTGCCCAGATACACGGCTTTGGGTTTGACTCAATCGATTACGAAGCAGAGGTTGACCCCTTTTCATAACTGCAACTCTTTGATACCATTCACGTGATTTTTAAGGAGACTGAATGGTTTTACAGGTTTTGCAGATGGTGGGAAGCCTCGGACTCTTCCTCTTCGGAATGAGAACGATGAGCGATGGCATCCAAAAGGTTGCCGGAGAGCGTCTCCACTCAGTATTGAACTTCATGACGGGCAACAGGGTTGCCGCCATCCTTACCGGTCTATTTGTGACAGCGATAGTCCAGTCCTCTTCAGCTACTACCGTTATGGTGGTAAGTTTTGTCAATGCCGGCATCCTCCAGCTAACCCAAGCCATAGGTGTGATTATGGGGGCCAATGTTGGTACGACGGTTACCGGCTGGCTGGTAGCTTTATTAGGATTCAAGTTCAGTATTAGTGTGGTGGCTTTGCCGGCTATTGGGTTTGGCTTTGCCATATTGATGGTTAAAAAGTTTGCTTACCGCGATGTGGGGGAGGTCTTAATTGGGTTTGGCCTCCTCTTTTTAGGCCTCGAGTTTTTAAAGAATTCTGTGCCGGATATAGGAAATTATCCCCATGTGTTAGAAGCGATTGGTAGGTTAGCGGGGAGGGGTTTCTCCTCTTATCTTCTGTTTATTAGTATCGGGATAGTTCTGACAGTAATAGTACAGTCCTCCTCGGCTGCTATGGCGATAACCCTGATGATGGCCTATTCGGGGTGGATCGATTATCCTACAGCCGCGGCAATTGTTTTAGGTGAGAACGTGGGGACCACTATTTCGTCATACATTGTCTCCTTAGGGACCAGTGTTAACGCCCGTCGTGCCAGCCGTGCCCACATTTTGTTCAATATTTTAGGTATTCTTTGGATGACGCCGGTGTTTATGCCATTCCTTAAGATGGTCAACTACATAACACCGGGGAACGCTTTTTCAACGACCGTGAGCCCCCATGTATTGCCCACCAATTTAGCGATGTTTCACACCCTGTTTAACATCTTTAACACCTTGATTTTCAGCTTTTTCATTAAACAGATTGCCTATTTGGTGACAAAGTTGGTCCCTGATGAGAAAGGTATCCCCAGCGAGTACCGCCTCAAATATATTCGGGCCACTTTGCAAGACACCCCCGAGTTTTACCTCCTGACGGTCAAGCGGGAGCTCTCTAAAATGGCCGATGTTATCGCTGATATGTTCACCCGCTTTTGGGATATCTTTACCCACCCGGGTAAAAAACTGGGTGATGAAGTTGAAACCCAGAAGAAGATGGAGGACCTCACCGACCAGATGCAGGAGGAGATTACCAAGTTCCTCTCCCAGTGCTCCATGGATACGATGAACCAAGTATCGGCACGGAGTGTCTATGGGATGATGCGTATTACCAATGAATTAGAGAGTATTGGCGATAGCTGCTACAACTTGATGCTCCTCGCCGAGCGGCGCTACCGCAAGCAGTATGTTATAGACGAGGGCGCCATAGAAGCGCTTCTCCCCTATGTCGATTTAGTGAACCAATTTATAAGGTTTATCAGGAGTCACTTGAATGAACATATCTCCAGTGAGAATATGGCGGTAGCGGTGAATTTAGAGAACAATATTAATAAGATGCGTAACAGTTTAAAACAGTCAGCCTCTGCCCGTCTGCAAGAGGGCTCTGATGTTAAAATTGAACTCCTCTACCTCGACGTGGTGCGTCACGTTGAGCAAATCGGAGACCACTGTCTAAATATTGTGGAGAGTTTGGCGCGAATATAAGGAAGGTGCACCCCGTAAGGTGCACCTTTTGACTTACTCTTTGTAAGCGCCCGGGAGAATCAAATCTCCAAAATCTTTCTTAGCTTTTTTAATCTTC
Organism: Sphaerochaetaceae bacterium; assembly: GCA_041676265.1. Classification (GTDB taxonomy): domain Bacteria; phylum Spirochaetota; class Spirochaetia; order Sphaerochaetales; family Sphaerochaetaceae; genus DUOJ01. Next base: position 2,836 of record JBAYSE010000078.1, on the reverse strand, counting down.
TTAATGGCATCATCCCAGTAGTCTAAGATCGCTTGTGAGGTGTTGGCATCGGTCTTTTTGTAGAAAGCTTTGGTCCGCTCTAATTTTTCAATCCACTTGGAACAGCGGAAGGTGAAGAGGTAGTTGTAGTCCTCTTCAGAGAACTCTTCGTCAAGGTATTTCTTGAAGAGTGCCTTCAAATCCTCATAAAGCGGAATCCTGCCGGTGGGCGTTAAGTGGAACTCAAACTCGTTATGGATGCGTCCTTCAGCCCAGTGGAGCCAGACTTTCTTGGCAAGTTTGCTAGTTATAAAGTTGCCATCTTCGCCGCGCATAAAATAGTTGTTACTGAAGATTTTAGGTGACTCACCGACCGCCTCACCAAACTTGATGTTGTTTTCGGTGTAGGTTCCTAAAGGGTAGGAGAGGAAGTCGAGGTTAGCCATGGGGCTCGGGACACGTACCCCTTCGGCACCGAGCGTGGCGCTTGTGGTTTCCGATTCTAGGGTAGCCGCTTTCAAGAGGATTCCATCTTTCCAGCTTAAGGACTCTTCCACCGGTACGGTTGTGTCACTGTCACGTCCTCCGTAGAGGATCCCCTGGACTTTGACTCCGTCTTTGGCTTCAAAGCCCTCTTTATCGATGTTCTCCAGATAATCGAGGCGCATAGTATAGCGGGCATTTCCGTGGGCCACATCGACCACATTACCTTTGGCATCCTTGACCCCTTTTTTCCACTCACCAAAGTGGTTGCGTCCCTCTTTGGGAGGAGTAACCCCCATACCTAGCCAGTAGGGGTGGTTATCGGGGCCTCTTAAGACGTTTGAGAAGATAATTTCTTGGTTACGCATTAAGTTTTCAAAGATTAAGGGGTCATCTTTGGCGTTGACATCCTTTATGATACCGAACATCCCCGCCTCAACGTTGACCGCTCTAAACTCTCCGTTAAGATTGCGGAAGTAGGCAATGTCGTCGCCGACTATTTGCTCGCCGGGAATCATAGCCGTTGAAGTTTTTCCACACGCCGAGGGGTAGGCTCCACAGAAATAGGTCCGACGGGCTTTCTCCTCATCGATAGCGGCCATGATAAACATGTGCTCACAGAGCCACCCCTCTTGTCCTGCTTTGTTAATTGCCAGTCGCATAGCGTGCTTTTTAAGGCCTATTGAGTTACCGGCATACTGGTTGTTCATCGAGTAGACAATATTATTTTGGGTGTCCATGTAGATGCGACGCTGATCTAAATTGAGTGAAGCGCCACGCTCATCAAGCTCACCGGCTGAGTGGATGAACCTGAAGAAGTCATCCTTCTCCTCTTTTTGCATATTCAGAAAATGGTTGTAAGCGGTACGGTAAAGGATAAACTCGGAGTGGGCAACATACCAACTGTCGGTGAACTGGACACAGGGGATGGTAAAGACGCTTCCGGTAGGACCTTCGGAGAAGAATTGCACCACGACATCTTTGCCCCTCATGATCCCTTTGGCAATTCCCATGATTTCGTTATAGCCCTCTTCGTACTCTACTAAGTTGAGTCCGGCCATTTTCTCTAGATTTTCTTTGTAAACAATGTACTTGGTGTTGGCTTTGTCGCGGGCCTGGTCGCCGTAGCCATCCCAGTGGATTGTCTGCTTGGGGTGAGAGAGGGTCTCTTCTTCTCCTTTGGCTAGAGCCTGGTCCCTAACGTATTGAATGTCTTCTTCACTGTCGCTACACACGTAAATAGATTTAGGCTCACAATGCTCAGCGAAAAAACCGATGAAGTCGGCTACCTTGGGATTCTTTAAAGCTTTCAGCTTGCGGTAGCTCTCCTTGCTCATCTTCTCTTTTAACAATTTCTTGTATTTACTCATATTTCCTCCAATGCATATGTGCTTAACAATAGACTAAACCTGTCAAAAACTATTTTCAACTTGTTGACCTCTATTTTAAGAGATTTTCCCTATTTGGGGGTTATTTTGTCCTTTTGGGGTGGTTTGCGGTAAAGTAAGAGGTTCTCTTTTGTAATTGCCCCCGAGAGGACTAAAGCTGCTTTAGCGCTGGCCGGACCCACCAATTCATAAAGGACTGCCGACGAGAGGATAATTGTTGTCAGTAGGTTGGCCAAGTCGGGCGGAAGGAGGCGGTTACCTAAGGCCGCCAAGCCAATGGAGACCCCTGCTTGGGGACAGAGGGCCAAGCCCAGGTAGTTTCTAATGGACTTGTCCATCTTGAGGACGGCAGCACCGGTAAAAGCTCCTAGGTACTTGCCGGCTATCCTGATGAAAAAATAGACAATCCCCATAATCCCCGCCACTTGGAGCATCTGTAAGTCCAATTTCATCCCCGAGACAACAAAGAAAGTGAGGAGGATGGGGGGGGCAAAGAAGTTGAGTAGTCTAAAGAGCTGTTCATCATCACTGATGTTAACGTAGGTTGCCCCCAGTACCATACAGGAGAGGAGGGGGGAGACCGAAAGGATTGAGCAAAAACCGGAGAGACCGAATATAGCAATCATTAAAACCACTAGACGGTGATCATCAGAGTGGCGCTTGGCTATTAAATATTTCAGGATAAAGGCAATTACGAAGCCCACAATTAGGGTTAGGATATTCTTAAAGATAGGGACAAAAAGGGTTAAGACGTTAACGGCTCCGGTGTGCAATGCCTGTAAAATGGCGGCAGAAACGCTGAAAGCGATTAAGGCGACAGCGTCATCCAGGGCCGTAACTTGCAAGATCGTGTCGACAAAAGGACCTTTGGCATGGTACTGCCTGATGGTCATCATGGTACTGGCCGGGGCAGTCGCGGATCCGATTGCCCCCAGCATGAGACAGAACTCCCAAGAAAGGCCAAAAAAGAGGCGCATCCCAAAGAT
>JBAYSE010000077.1:0-7839 GCA_041676265.1 Sphaerochaetaceae bacterium | reverse complement strand
CCGCCCCCTGTAATATGGGCAAGACTCTTCAAAATAAGACCTTCATTGAGAAGCGCTTGAATCCCATTAGAGTAATTAACATGGGTCTTTAGAAGAGCTTGGCCGACTGTGACAGTTTTATCGGTGTATAAAGGATCCTCAACTCTTAATTTTGCTTTTTCAAAGAGAACTTTACGCGCTAGAGAGTAGCCGTTTGTGTGTAGACCTGAAGACGCCACAGCTAAAATTACGTCGCCCTCTTTTGCCTCTTTACCATCAATAATTTTACTTTTTTCAACAACACCTGAAACTAACCCCACTAAATCGTGCTCCCCCGGCAGATAAACACCGGGCATTTCGGCTGTTTCTCCCCCCACAAAGGCAACAGAACACTCTTTGCACGCTTTTGCAATGCCGCTAACGATTGTAGCCACCGTTTCAGCTTTCAGAGCATCGTTCGCTATATAATCTAAAAACGTCAGTGGTTTAGCTCCATGCACGGCAATATCGTTCGCACAAGCATAAAACAAATCCTCGCCGATTGTCGAAAAATCATTGGCCATTTTAGCCACAACAATTTTAGTGCCCACCCCATCAACACTCTGGACTAAAACGGGCTCTTTATACTCTTTACCCAGCCATCCAATGGCAAACATTGAGGCAAAAGAGCCAATCGGTGCTAATACGTGTTCATTAAAAGTGGAGGCTGTTGACTCTTTGATAAGTTCTACGGTTCGGTTCCCCTCATTAATATTGACCCCCGCTTGCTGATAATCTAAAATCTCATGCTTTTCCATTTTTCCATCCTATTACTACATCAATTTAATCTTTAAACCATTCGCGTAGACTTCTTTCGCCTCTTTTAGAGCAATTACATTCTCCTTATAAGAAAACTGAGGCTTAGAAACAGTCTTGCCAATTTCTGTACAATCAACACCATGGAGTTTAAATTCGGCTATAATCGCCTCTTTATGGCTATTTTCGACTTCTAAAACAAACCCAAGCGTTTCACTAAACAGATAAAAATCATCTTCAATATGAGGGGAGGGGAGAAGTGTAAAGCCAATCTCATTCTTAAAGGCCATCTCACTTAAGGTGACGGCCAAACCCCCTTCTGAGATATCGTGACAGGCTAAAATCATTTTTTCTTGGGCTAGTTTGTTGATAGTTTGACCCGCTTTAATGATTTTTTGAACATCGGGGGAGGGCAAAATATTGCCATCGTAGCCTAAAAGGGCGTAGTAGATGCTCCCGCCACACTCCTCTTCTCTTAGGCCAACTAATAGTAGAGTGGAGTCTTCTTTTTTTAAAGAGAAAGAGATTGCATGTTCAACGTTGTTTAACTGCCCTAACATGGCAATCATCGGGCTCGCCGCGATCGAGGCACCGTTAGATTCGTTATACAAAGAGACGTTACCGGCAATAATTGGGACCTTTAACGCTTTTGCACTCTCTGCAACAGCTGCACATCCTTGGGCAAAATCGCGCATACTCTCCGGGTTTTCAGGATTCCCGTAACAAAGACAATCACTGAGGGCAACGGGCATGGCCCCGGTTGCCACCGTATTGGTAAATGAAGTTAGAACAGCCAACTGAGCTCCTTTGTAAACATCAATTTGATTGTAGCGCGGGTTTTGATTACAAGCTAAAGTTACACCGGTTTGGCGAATCTCCGCCGGGAAATCTGAGGTATCAAAAGGTCTAAAAACACCGGCATCCGACGTGCCTATCTCGAAGGTTACTAAATTTTGGGCCTGTTTATCAAATTGGTCATAAAGGATTTGTCGGCTAGCTATATTTACGTGGGCCAAAATTTTTAGCCACATAGAGGCCAAATCGACCATTACAGGACGCACAGGCTCGGCAAATGTTTTCACTTTTTCTTCTGCTAAGGGACGCTGATACAAAAACCCACGCGTTACTTCACTTGCTTCGGCATCCACTAAAGTCTCATTGTTGGCCACAACCACGTATTTTGTTGCCTTTGTAATGTGACCAATTACGGTAGCCTGTGCATTATAAGCGACCTCGCCTAAACTAAAATCTTCATTAAAGTGTTTTAAGATTAGTGGGGTTACCTCTTTAGGCGTTGCCCATAAATAGCGTTCTTGGGTTTCAGAACAGAGGATTATATATTTTTCAATTGCAGGGTCACTGACAGGCACTAAATCTAAATTGACAAAACAACCATAGTTGCCCCCATCGGCAATTTCTACGGTTGCACAAGCAATTCCACCGGCACCTAGATCTTTACAGGCGACCTTATTAATTAGGTTTTTTTCACTAAGAATTTTTACCAACTGCGTAGTCGCATGTTCTAGATGACGCCCTAAGAGGGCATTTGGCTCTTGCACTGCCCCTTTATTCAACTCGGTTTTATCTTCAGATATACTAAAAGAGGAAAAGCTGGCCCCGCCAAAGCCACTGTTATCGGTTGGTTTACCAACTAAAATAAGATCGTAACCAGCCGCATCTTGGGGTGCATAGGAGTGGATAATATCATCTTCTTTAAGGGAACCTAAAGTAACGGCAGTCACTAAAGTATTACCTCTATAAGAGTTATCAAACTGTAGTCCTCCGGCTATAACCGGCAGGCCACACACATTAGCATAACTGGCTAAACCGGCAACAACTTCCCTCAAAAGATAGCGGTTGTGCGCCTCTTGTATTGGACCAAAACGGATATCATTGGCAACGGCGACCACTTTAGCCCCCATACAACAAACATCACGCACATTGCCACCAACTCCGGTAGCAGCGCCCTCAAAAGGAACTATTTGCGAGGGGTGGTTGTGACTTTCATGACTCATAACTATTGCATAACCGGTGCCTTCATTATCGTAACAAATGCGGATAATACCGGCATCTTCTTTAGCACCGATTATGACATCTTCACCCTCTGTTTCGAAGAGTTTCAGATAGGGACGACTGCTTTTGTAAGAGGAGTGTTCTGAGCCTTGTATGCCAAATAGTATGAGCTCGGCTAAAGTTGGCGCTCTTTTTAAAATCCTTTGTTGTAAATCCCGCGCTTCTGAGACGGTTAAACCTATTTGCAACTTCTCCATCAGATCGCTAGCCTCTGAATCACTGAGGTGCAAAATATCGAAAGCTTCGGTTCCTTTCATAATAATCTGACTCCTAAAAAATAAAATAAAAAAGCCGTGCACACCGAACTAGTCGGCTCCACAGCTTAAAGACATGACAGGGTTCACCATTACTCGTTACAAGAAGTAACAGTCAAGCAAATACTCATTTTAAGTACCCAAATATATTTTGATTTTTCATAACTGACATATATACAATATCTGTAGATTTTGCAACATCACAGCAACTATTTTGTTGCATATTTTTACTTTTGCAACAAAGAAGATTTTTTTATGTTGCAAAAATAGCTTAAACTTGACATGGACAAACATAAATAGGGTTATCCCAAAGTTATTCGTATTCCTCCTTATTAAACAAGAAGCCTATTTCGTCATCGCTAAATAAGCGTTAACTCACCCCTAATTGTGACTCTTCTTTAGATTTTACTAACAGCTGATCTGAGTAACTCAGAATTCCTATTTAAGCTGTCACTAGCCACTTTGCCAAGAGGTGATTCTAGTGCGCTTATCCACAATGTTTGCTATCGTTAAGTGCTAGGTTTGTGCACCAAAGTTTGAAATATTATTGAATATCATGTATGAAAAGATGAATCTAAATAAGGAAAAACATTCAAATAGAAATGCACCACATTCGAAAATGTTGTATAGTCTGATAAAGTTGGCATGCCACAAAAAGAGAAAAACTGCAAAATCCTTGTTTGGCTATGTATACTGGAGAGGCCGATTGAGGAGTGAGAGGTGAGGGAAGAGAAAGACAAGCTAAAGGTTATGGTATCGTCAACAGTGTATGGCAATTGAGGAGTTACTCGATCGCATTTACGTACTCCTGACTAAATTTGGATATGAGGTTTGGATGTCTCACAAGGGTACCGGTCCTGTATTTTCAAATCGAACAGCCTTTGATAATTGCTTACAAGCGGTAATGCATTGCGACCTTTTTCTCGGCATTATTACGCCAAACTATGGAAGTGGTCAGAATCCAGATGACCTATCCGATTTATCTATTACACATAAAGAAATTCTAAAAGCAATAGAACTTCAAAAACCCCGTTGGCTATTAGCCCATGAAAATGTTGTATTTACTCGCTCTCTCCTAAACAATCTTGGATACAGTGGTAGAGATAAAAGAGCTGAATTGAATCTAAGAAAGAACCAAGTGTTTACAGATTTGCGTATTATTGATCTATATGAAGAAGCCATCATGGATTACAGGTATCCAGCACCTGTTCCTTTGGATAATCGTAAAGGCAACTGGGTACAGAAGTTCCAATCTAATAATGATGGAATAGTCTTCGTGAATGCTCAATTCTTTCGCTATCAGGAGGTTGAGGAATTTATCAAGGAAAATTTCAGTAATATAGAACGGTTTTATACGGATGGAGGAAATGCATGACCCTAGAACAAATTCGAAGAGTGCTTTCTCTAGGAGAAAATCAAAGTGTTGAATTTTTCGCATCCATCAAAAATCTTGACATATTAGGAAAAACTGTTTGTGGATTTCTCAACAGCCTTAAAGGCGGGTATTTAATTTGTGGTGTGAGTGTTAGAGGGGAAGTTCTGGGTGTTAGTGTATCTCAAACTGAAATAAACGAATTGGAACAAGAATTGCTGAAAAATATTTCCCCAAAAGCGTTCATCGCTGTTCAAGCTGAAAACATAGACCTAAAGCAGGTTGTTTCCATTGAGATTCCATCGGGAAGCGATGGTCCTTATACGTTTAAGGACGTCATTTATATACGTGATGGTACATCTACACAAGTAGCTGATGTTCAGAGGATCCGTGATATGGTGATGCGTCATCAGATTGAACCTGAGCGTTGGGAACGTCGTTATTCACTCGCTGATATAGAAGATGATGTTGATGACCAAGAGGTGAAGGCGGCAGTTACTGACGCTGGATCTGTTCGCAGGGTGCTATTTCGTAATGATGAAAATATCGCCATGGTTCTGGAAGATTTCTCAGTTGCGAGGTATGGTCGATTAACGAATGGTGGTGATGTTCTCTTCGCAGCCAATCCTGCCGTCCGATTACCACAAACCCGTATCCGAGCCATTAGTTACGCTTCAGACAAAACTGACGATACATTCCTTGATATGAAATCTTTTGAAGGCCCTCTTCATCGTGTGTTTGAAGATGCCTACACTTTCATCGTCCGTAATACCGCTACAGTATCCACGTTTACTAAAGATACTCCCAAGCGCTTAGATGCTCCTTTATACCCAGAAGAAGCAGTCCGCGAAGCGCTAATCAATGCTGTGGCTCATCGTGACTACAGCTCAGCATCAGGGGGTGTGGGCATCCATGTGTATCCTCAGCGACTTGAGATTTGGAACTCTGGAGCACTTCCAGAAGGAGTTACTGAGCAAAGCTTGCTGGTTGGTCAGATCTCGATTCTCCGTAACCCTGATATTGCCCATGTGCTATACTTACGAGGGCTTATGGAGAAGGCTGGTCGCGGTAGCGTACTTATGGTGAAAAAATGCCTCGAAAGCGGACTTCCTTCGCCATTTTGGAAATCTGATCCGAAACTTGGAGTTACAGTAACGTTTCTTACCACGGAAGCTACCACGGAAGTTGTACGGTTGTTACACTACCTTAAGGGAGAGATGAGCCGAGCTGAGTTGCAGACTGCCATGGGGCTCGAGAATGCCGAACATTTTCGAAAATCCTATATTAAACCAGCACTGGCATTAAAGGCCATAGAAAGAACAGAACCACATAAACGAACCAGTCCGGACCAAAAATATCGCATGACTTCTATCGGTAAGCGTATGGTAGCGAAGTCAAGTGGAATGAACGAACCTAGGTGAAATAATCGTTACAGATTGTGGCAAACATTGCCTCATCAATGGGTAATGCCATACTTCTCTCTTGGCCTGCCAGTGGAGGGTCATAGCAAGATGAAATTGATACAAGAATACGAAGTGGTAATAACCTGTGCCCTTCTTTATCCCCTCTTACTCACTACTCATATAGTTTCTACTTACCCTGCACAATGTTTTTGAAGATTCTCAAAAAATCAAGGCAATTAGTTCCTTATTATAAATTAGTTGAGCAGAATTTCTAAAGTTTCTGCGGAAGCATAGCTCCTAGTTGTGGAACTTTTTCTGATAAGAGTAAGAATTTGACGATATGCTTCAGAGTGAAATATCATACTGTTGGAGGAGGATGTATCTTGATGGCAGTGTGACTGATTACCCTTTTCTTTAGTGACATTACTCCTGAAATCAGGTATATGCTGAGTTTTCGCTCACTCTTCCGAAAAGAGGGTGCTTATTCTTTGTATTGTAACAATAAAAGGCGCCCTCTCTTCAGAAATTAATTATTGTACGTTAATCTCTTTTCTTTGTTGTTATCATCATTTAGAGTTAAATAGGTATTGGCATTCAACTGGGCCACATTAGCCGCTCTTAAGGATTTAATAATCTTTTCACTCGAGAACTCGTATTCCAGTTCCTATCCTCGCGTGAGACATAAACAAACCTAGCATCAAGTTCACTTTTAGTAATACGGAAAATATTAACTATTTAGTGGTGACAAAGGCCAGAGTGATTGTCTTGGGGGTCTGGTTAAAACAATTGTTTTCTACAAGAATTAGAACTCCATGTTGGCATTATCTTTATTTGCAAATAGAAAAAAGGAATGTCGGTTTGAATGTCGGTTTGAATGTCGGTTTGAATAAAACGGAAACAAAAGTAATTCATCTACTTATCGAAAATCCAGCTTATAACGCAGAAGAATTAGCAGAAAAGATCGATGTAACGAAAAGAACAATCGAAAGAACCTTTGTTAGTTTACAGAAAAAAGGATTTCTTGAAAGAGTCGGCTCAAAGCGTGACGGAAGATGGATGGTAATAAAATGATAAGGAATGTATTGTTTCATCATTATCGTGCCTTACACGTGGTGCCTCATAATTAAATGTTACTCTGGGGTTAATGCCTCATAATAAGATATGTAACCCTAGGAGATCCTCCTGCCCTTTTCTCTTCGGAGTTTTCTTGGTGAGCGGAGGCCAGATTATCGAGGGCCTGGTTGACCCTCAGCTGCAGGTCTATAGGGTTGGGGCCTCGTTACACTGCTACTATTTGCTGTCTTCAGCGCGACGTGGCGAGCAATAATGAACACTTTAAGTCTAAAGAAGTTGAAGCGAATGCAAGAGAGGATGGGGGAGCGAATGAAACGAATTAGCCTCATTGCTCTTCTTTGTTTTGTGTGTGTCTCGACAATATTTTCTTTTTCATTCAGTGCTGGAGATAAGGAAATCACTCTCATTGATCTCCCTGGTTATAAGCATGCTGATATCACAGTATTCCAAGGCGTGATGGATATTACCGGAGTAGTGGGCAAGGACCTTCTCATACCAGATGCAGTTTCCATTCCTGGAGTGGATGATGACGGTGTGTATCATGATTACTTCAAGCCTTTCGCTATTTGGTGTGGGAAGCCTAGATATTTAACGATGGTTTATGGAACTCCCCAGGAGGTTATGGTACTGTCAAAAAAAGGCAACTAACTTCTTACTAAGTAGTCAGTTGCCTTTTGGGCGCGATTGGGTTTGAACCAACGACTTCTACCGTGTGAAGGTAGCACTCTCCCACTGAGTTACGCGCCCTAACGGAGTGTACTATATTCCAATCTTCCAAATTAGTAAAGCTTAGAAGGACTCTACATATTTGTCCAAATAGGTAGCTCTAGCGTCTAACCAGTTTAACGTCTTATTTAAGTTTTTTTTAGGATCATTACTAGAGCCCCGT
>JBAYSE010000076.1:0-7997 GCA_041676265.1 Sphaerochaetaceae bacterium | reverse complement strand
GACGAAGACCACAAGGGCGATTAAAAGGAAGTCAATGACGGCTTGAATGAAAGAGCCGTAGGCAAGCACCAAGGGCTCACGCCCTTCGATTGGCTTCCTTAGAACCACCTCAAGGCTGGTGAAATTGACACCACCGCTAATTAAACCGATGAACGGCATCACAATATCGTTAACCAGTGATTTCACAATGGCACTGAAGGCGTTACCGACAATGACACCGACGGCTAAATCAATTACATTTCCCCTTGAAATGAACTTTTTAAACTCTTCCAAAAACGCACTTTTTTTGACCATAACACCCTCCATGCTCCCTCTAAAGTTACCCCATCTTCACTAATAGTTCCACATCTTCTTAACATTTCGATTTTGTTGTATACTCTTCCAACAGTCAGTAGGAGTATGTACTATGGAGAAACTAAAAAAAAGAATATTAACCGGCGACAGAACCACCGGTAGATTACATCTAGGTCACTACGTAGGGAGCTTGGTTAATAGGGTCGCCCTTCAGGATAGTTACGACACTTTTATCCTGTTGGCCGATGTACAGGCCTTAACGACCCACTTTAAAAACCCAGAGTTACTCTACGAAAGTATCTATGACGTCACAATCGATAACCTGTCGGTTGGTTTAGACCCCCATAAAGTAACCTTTGTGCAGCAGAGTGCCGTTAAGGCGATAGCTGAGATGACCGTTTTCTACTCTATGATCGTCAATGTCAATGCACTGCGCCACAATCCCACTATAAAAACTGAAGCAGCCCACTATGGCTATGAGGATTTGACCTATGGCTTTCTGGGCTATCCTGTGAGCCAAACAGCCGATATTACTTTCTGTAATGCCGATTTAGTGCCGGTGGGAGAGGACCAAATACCCCATTTGGAGCTTTCGCGGAAAATAGTGCGGAAGTTCAACGGTCTCTACGGGACCAATATTACGGTTCCTGAGATTAAGTTGAGTGAGACTCCCCGCTTAGCGGGGCTTGACGGGAGTGCTAAGATGAGCAAAAGTGCCGGTAACGCTATCTACCTCTCAGATTCACCTGAAGAGGTGCGCAGAAAGGTACGTAAAGCGGTAACCGACCCGGCTCGAATCACTAAAGATATCCCCGGGAACCCCGAAATCTGTAACGTGGCGAAGTACCACAAAGTATTTACCCCCGACAGATACGAAGAGTTGGCCCATAAGTGCCGCACTGCCCAAATAGGGTGTGCCGAGTGTAAAGAGATTCTAACTGAGAGTATAAACAAATTGCTCGACCCCATAAGGGAGCGCCGAGCCTACTACGAAGCACACTTAGATGAGGTGCGTGATATCATCAACACCGGTAGTCGTAAGGCCAATGAGATTGGCGACGAGCAAGTGGCGCGGATGCGTGAGGCGATGCATCTGGCTCTATGATCAAGAAAGAGGCCTTCATCTTAACTCTGCCCGTTATGATGGGCTACCTCGTTTTAGGAGTAGCCTTTGGGTTGTTGCTGCAAAATGAGGGGTACCATTGGCTATGGGCGAGTGGTATCAGCCTCTTTGTATTTGCCGGCTCTATGCAATTTGTTTTAGTGGCCCTCTTGGCCCAGCAAGCTCCTCTTATCACGGTGGCGGTAACAACCCTTTTGGTTAATTCGCGCCACCTTTTCTACGGCCTCTCTTTTATCGAGAGGTTTAAGAAGATGGGCAAACGGGGGCTTTATATGGTCTTTGCCCTCACTGATGAGACTTATGCGCTATTATGTGCCAGGGGTGCACAAGCCGATGAGAGCCTGATCTTTTCAATTGCCCTTTTAAACCAGAGCTACTGGGTGGCGGGTTCAACTTTGGGGGCATTAGTGGGCTCTTACCTTACTTTTAACCTAGAGGGGATCGAGTTCGCGATGACGGCCCTATTTGCCACTATCGTTGTGGAGCAGTGGCTCACCAAGAAGAGCCGATTACCGGCTTTAATAGGGCTCTTTAGCGCAATTGTTGCCCTGCTTTGGCTGGGAAGCGATAAATTCTTACTGCCGGCTCTAGTGTTCTCCGTAGCAGCCCTCCTTTTTATGAAGAGGTGGGAGGAGAGATGAACCTGTTACACTCCCTAGCCATCGTCATAGTCGCCGCCGTGAGCACCTTTTTGACCCGCGCAACCCCTTTTATCCTCTTTGGTCGCACAGGTAAAAAAGTCAACTCTACCATCCTCTATCTAGGGCGAGTTTTACCGGCTGCCGTCATGGCGACCCTTTTAATCTACGCCTTAAAAGGGGTCTCCTTCAAAGCGCTCTCCTCTTGGGCTTTCGACTTTGGTGCCCTTTTAGTCACCATTCTCGTCCACCTTAAATGGAGGAATACTCTACTCAGTATAACGCTGGGAACCTTGCTCTACATGGTGCTGGTCCAAGGTCTATTCTGGTAGCTTTGCGACTCGCCTTTGATGTGTTACATTATAGGTATGGAAGAGAGAAAGGAAAGAAAAAGAGAATTTTATCCCACTGCAGTTTTCACCAAAGAGGTGATTGAAAGTGTTTTACAGAGTGACCCCTCTATGGATTTAGAGCTATTGAACAACATCTCATTGCGCAAGAGGCCACAGAAAACTCTAGAGGCAAACTTAGAGAACTACAGCAAGAAGTACCTATTAGAGCTAGCCGACGATTTGGGTCTTACCATATCTACTTCCAAACTTAAAAAGGAAGTGGTAGAGCTTGTCTCGCAACAGATTGAAGGTGAGTATACCCGACTCCTACCCTACTTGCCGGTGAAGAACTTAGAGTTTTTAGTCAACTTCCGTGAGAAAAGCAGCCTCAAGTTAAATGCACAGCAGTTGCGCTTTAGTGACATCTCCCACCTACAGAACCTTGGATTCCTTTTCCTCTACAAGAACGGGCGATTTTTCAATGTTGTTTCTCCCGAAGAGGTGAGTGAGAAGTTAGAAATTTTAGACGTCCCCCGTTTTTGGAGAGAGGCAGAGCTCAACCAGCGACTGGACGCCTACGCGATTGCTTTGACTAATCTCTACGGAGTTCTTGACATCGATCAGTTTGCCATTGTGTGGAACAGGTTTGAGAGGGAGAGTTTAACCCCGGCGATGACTCAGGATGAGTTGCAGATGTTGAGCCGTGTCCAGTACTACTGGTGGATAGATGATGAACAGATCATCTCTTCATACTTCAAGTCGTACGAGGAAGTCGAGCTCTTCTTGGAAAATGTTAAACAGGTCTCTTACTACTCTCCAAGCAGAGAAGATTTGATTAAGTACTTTAAGACCCCCTACGACGACCAGTCTCCCGCAGTTAGTGCGATGATGGAGTTCCTTTCGGGGTACCGCCTACCTGCCGGGGAGCAGATCGAAGACCTCATGGATGAAATTTCTGATGCCTGTATCGTCGGTGAACAGATGCAAGATGTCTTCAACCTCTTAAATGAGTACGGGCTCCTTTTCAACGAGATGGAAGAGATCAATCGCTTTACCGAGCTCTACACCCAAATGAATGAGAATTGTCGCAAATGGGAGCTGCGAGGACACTTTCCCAGAGGCCTTAAAAAGAGCTGATTTGCCTAATTTTACGCATTCTGTAGCGCACTAGACTCGTCACCGATTTATTGCAAAGCGTTGCTAGGTCTCGTCTAATTATATCCTTCACTATTTTGGCACTGAAGAGAGGGTTGTGGTGGGCTCCCTGAGGGTCCTCGGCAATGATGTCGTTGATGATATTGAACCGTTTTAAATCGTGAGCTGTCATCTTCATGGCCTCAGCGGCTTCTTGGGTTTTTGAGCTATCCCTTAAAAGAATTGAGGCAAATCCTTCGGGTGTTATTACCGAGTAGACGGCGTTTTCCAACATGTAGAGTTTGTCACCGATGCCAATACCCAAAGCTCCGCCACTGCCCCCTTCACCAATTACAAAGATGAGGATGGGGGTGAGAAGGGTAGAGAACTCTTTTAAATTGCGGGCAATTGCCTCACCAATGCCGCGCTCTTCACTACCCACTCCAGGGTAGGCTCCCGGTGTGTCTATAAAACAGATTATAGGGCGGGAGAACTTTTCTGCCTGCTTGGCCAGCCTGAGGGCTTTGCGATACCCCTCGGGGTTACTCATCCCATAATTGTAGGCGACGTTTTCCCTGAGGTTCCGCCCCTTGCGATTGCCTATAAAAGTGACGGCTCGCCCATCAATTGTCCCAATACCCCCCACCATGGCCAAGTCATCCCTAAAGTTTCGATCCCCGTGGAGTTCCATAAAGTCGTCACAAAGGTAGTCTATGTAATCCAAAGCTCCCGGCCGGTTGGGTTGCCTGGAGAGGAGGACACACTCCCAGGCACTGCGCTCTTTAACGGAAGGGTTACTCGTTGAGATCTCTTCCAGGCGTTTTAAGGAGGCCTTTAGGCGCTCTTCACTCTTTTTTCCCATTTTCCCTCCGATGGGTTTTTATCAAGAATGTCAAGGTTTGCCGAAGAGCATCACGGGGGACGACTGCGTCGACAAATCCTCTTTCCAACTGGAACTCAGATCGTTGAAACCCTTCAGGTAATTTCTCCCCAATCGTCCCCTCGATTACGCGGGGACCGGCAAAGCCGATTAAGGCCCCCGGTTCAGCCAAGATGACATCTCCCAACATGGCAAAAGAGGCGGTCACCCCACCGGTAGTGGGGTGGGTGAGGACAATAAAGAGGGGGACTTTAGCCTGTTCCAGTTGCGCCGCTGCGCAGGCGGTCTTAGCCATCTGCATGAGCGAGAAAATCCCCTCTTGCATCCTCGCCCCGCCGCTGGCTGTGCAGATAATAACCGGAGTTCTTTGATTAACCCCCTCAAGCATCGCTCGGGTTATCATCTCACCAACAACGCCCCCCATGCTACCCCCCATAAAGTCGAAACTCATCACCGCTAGAATCGCTTTTAACCCCTCAATGGTACACTCGCCAGTTACTACGGCCTCTTTCAATTGGGCTTTCTCTTGGCTGAGGCGTAGCTTCTCCCCATATCCCTCTAAGTCGATGGGATTCTGGGAGCTGAATTCCGGTTTAAACTCTTTAAAAGAGCCCTTATCGACTAATAGAGCAATCCTCTCACAGGCCTCTAGACGATGGTGGTAGTTACATTCGGGGCAAACTTTCAAGGGAGTAGGTTCCATTTTAGAGTGACACACAGGACAATCAAGAAATGGCGGCATGGCGTACCTCGCTGAATAGACGATTGTAGAGGTTGGTACCGTACTCTCCCTTTAAGAAATCACTAGAGGTGAGGATTTCTCTGAGTTCTTCACGATTGGTATTAATCCCCTCTATAATTAGCTCATCAAGAGCCCTTCGCATGGCGGCAATACTTTGCTGTCGTTCGGTGGTGTGAACTATAATTTTGGCCAGTAACGGGTCATATAAAGGGGTAACCGTAGCTCCATTAAAGAGGTGGGAGTCAACGCGCACTTTAGGTCCCTGAGGGAGGATTAAGGTAGTGATCTTCCCCACCGTTGTGGCGTTAAGGCGGCACTCCAGAGCGTGTCCGCGAATGGTAAAATGCTCTTGTGGTGGCAAGAGTTTGCCCTCGGCAATTTTAATTTGCCACTGTACAATATCGGTTTGAGTGAGCAGTTCACTCACCGGGTGTTCAACTTGGATGCGGGCATTGACTTCCAGAAACCAATACTCCTCCCCTTGCACTAAAAACTCAACAGTTCCCGCCCCTAGATACCCCAGATGGGTAAAAAGGCGCTTTGAAGCGGTGTATAAGTTTTGGCGCAGGGCAGGGGAAAGGAGACTTGCCGGCCCCTCTTCAATAATCTTTTGGTGATTCTTTTGGAGTGAACAGTCGCGCTCCCCTAGGATTACGACGTTTTTAGCACTATCGGCAAGGAGTTGGATTTCGATATGACGGGGGTTTGCTATATAACTCTCTAAGAACAATTGGCCGTCCCCAAAAGAATTTTGCGCCTCTAGGGAAGCTTCGGGGAACACTTTTAGCAACTCCTGAAAGGTGTTAACTACCCTGATACCTCTCCCTCCACCGCCAGATTTGGCTTTTAACATTATGGGATACTCCATTCGATGGGCTTGACGGCGGGCTTCGTTTAAATTTGCCACTGGCTTGTGACTGCCAGGTAAGAGGGGGATGCGGAGTTTTTTAGCTAATTGACGCGATTTTACTTTGTCTCCGAGCAGCGCAATAGTCTGGGGGTGTGGGCCTATGAATTTTAGACCGGCGGCGCTCACCGCCTCGGCAAATGTACTGCTTTCCGCGAGGAAGCCTACCCCCGGGTGGATGGCATCACACCCCGAAGAGCAAGCCGCTGCTATGATATTATTAGCGTTGAGGTAACTCTCAGTGGCTAACGGGGGACCCACACAGAGGGCACGGTCGGCCAGTTTTGTGTGGAGAGCGCCTTGATCGGCCTCACTGTAAATAGCCACTGTCTTAAGGTTCATCTCACGGCAAGTTCTGATGATTCTAACGGCAATCTCTCCGCGATTAGCTACTAGAATCTGCTTAATCATAGGGGGGCCACCTCGAATAAGGGTTGTCCAAATTGGACTAATGTAGCGTGCTGGGCGAGGATAGCCACAATCTCACAATCCCACTCAGCTTCCAGTTGGTTCATTAGTTTCATAGCCTCTAAAGTACAAAGAACCTCTCCGGCCTTCACTTTACTGCCCACCTCAACGTAAGGGGGGGAGTCGACAGAGGGGGTGCGGTAAAAAGTCCCGACTATTGGGCTTTTAATAATTTTGTGACTTCCTGTGGTAGGCTTGGCGACTTTCTCACTCTTCAGGGGAGGAGCTAAATTTTCCCGCTTTACAGAGAGGCGTCCTTCAGGAGATTCGACTTCCATGGCAGAGAGTGAGCTCTGTTCAAATAGGTTAATCAGTTGGGAAATTTTATCTAAATCCATGGCTCCCTCCTACAGATTCTCTGTGCCACTGATAATAACGATAGTGAGTGAATGTGTCAATATTGACAAAAAATAGAAAACTGTAATAATTAGGAGGTAATTGAGGATTAGCATGCACAGACCTACAATTAAGGCGTTAGCTACTTATCTCCCCCCTAACAAAGTGACCAACTTTGAATTGGCAAAGAGTCTCGATACCAGTGATGAGTGGATTCGCTCCCACACCGGCATTGAGAGCCGCTACTGGGCAATTGAGGGGCAACAGGCCAGTGATATGGCAGTGGAGGCAGTTAAAAAACTCTTTCTCCATAGGGAAGCAGAGTTAGAAGCGATTGATGCCATAATTGTCGCTACAACCACCGGAGACTACCCGGGGTTTCCTTCAACGGCTTGCCTGGTGCAAGCTAAGCTAGAGTTACCTAATGTCGCTGCTTTCGATATCGCTGCGGGGTGTAGCGGTTTCGTCTATGCCTTGGAAATAGCGCGCTCTTTTATCGATACGGGGAATTACCACAGTATTGTCGTGTTGGGAGCTGAAAAACTCTCAGCGATTACCGATTTTAGTGACCGCAGTACGGCAATTCTGTTTGGAGACGGCTGTGGGGCCCTCCAGTTGGTGAGTCACGGAAAGGGCGATATCGTCGACACAGTGCTCCATTCAGAGGGCCATTTTGCCTCCTCTTTAACAGTGGAACCCACTAAGGGGAAGATTGTGATGGATGGGAGATTCGTCTACAACTTTGCCATCAGGGTCATCGGAGAGACCATTGACGAGCTATTGGCACGCAACAATTTATCCCTCAGTGAGATTGATTGGATAGTCCCCCATCAGGCAAACAATCGCATAATTGAAGCGGCGGCCAACCGTTTTAAGATTGCCAAAGAGAAGTTCTTTGTCAATATTGCCCAGTACGCCAACACTTCGGCCGCTTCCATCCCCATCGCTTTAGATGAGATGGTGCAAAAGGGACTTTTAAAGCGGGGGCAACTAATTATTACCCTCGGCTTTGGCGCGGGACTAACCTACGGGGGGAATTTAATCAGATGGTAGATTTTTTAGCCCTCTACCCCGGTCAAGGGGCCCAAAAACCGGCAATGGCCCTCGATTTTTACCGAGAATTCTCTGCTGTGCGCACCCTCT
>JBAYSE010000075.1:0-8100 GCA_041676265.1 Sphaerochaetaceae bacterium | reverse complement strand
TTTGCCCGGCAAACTTACTTTGTAGGCCCCAATGTGTTGGGTTATCCCACCAAATTCATCAGCAACGACATCGGTCGACCTAATGGCGTCCAGTAATTTTGTTTTTCCATGGTCGACGTGACCCATAATAGTCACAATGGGGGCACGGGGGGCTAACTCTCCCTCTCGGTCTTTTTCGGTAGCGATGAGGGTCTCATCATAAAGTGAGACAATATTGACTTCACAATCATATTCACCGGCAATCAAGGTAGCCACATCGGAGTCAATTTGTTGGTTAATGGTCACCATCATCCCCATTTGTAAGAGCTTACCAATTATTTCAGAGGCTTTCAGGTTCATCTTTTTGGCTAAATCAGCAACGGTGATAACCTCCATAATATCGATTCTCTTAGGGACAGGGTTGGCTTTGTGGCTATCTTTGCGCTTAATTTGGAACTCACGCTCAACCGTTTTTTCAGGACGTTTAAACTCTTTACGCTTGCGGTAAACCTTCTTAGAGGTTTTTTGAGGCATAGTTTCAGTGGGAGCCGCCGGTGCACCGGAAGCCGGCCTTGGTCCTCTAGAGCTATAGGGAGGGCGCTGCTGTTGTTGAGCCGGCGCCCTGCGTTGACCACCACCCACTTGGCCTCTGGCCGGTTTCGTAGGTCGCTGTTGTTCTTTAGTGGCTGCCCTGGCTTGGTTATTGCGTCGCCAGATGGCGTGGTCCTCGGCACTTTGTCCTTGACCAGGAACAGGCGGTAAGTTTTTAGGAGCTCTGACTATAGGAGAGCCAATGGTGCTCTCAATTCTAGGCTCGCGCTTTTTCTCCTCTTTCTCAACTTTTGGCTGAGCTGGTACACTCACTTTCACCTCTTCGACTTCAACGGGTTTTTCCACTACCTTCGGTTGTGGTTTAACTTTTACAACCCTTTTTTTAACCACAACAACTTTTTTCTTCTCACTGGTGCGTACAGAGGTCTCCTCAGAGGTATTCTCCTCAAGGTTGCGACTTCTATTTTTAATCAAAGTTGTTTTAGGTTTCTTATCATCTTCCGCCATATTATCTCTTAATTACTCCTCATCTTCTTCTTCAAAGCTTAAACCAACTCCACAATTTGGGCAACTTGTCATATCGGGGGTCAAGACATGATTACATTCAGGGCAGAGGAACTGTTCCTCAACCTCTTCATCCACATCCTCTTCAACAATATCGACATAATCACCAAGCACATTGTGAATTACCTCTATATCGGCAGCACTAATATCTTCATAGTTGGCTAATTCTTCATCACTTAAGTTAACAAACTCTTCTACAGTATAGATATCGTGGAATTTTAAGCGCTCGATAAGCTCATTTGGAATCTCGACAATATCGCTGAGGAGCATCTCGTCTTCTTCTTCCCACTCACTCTCTACCACTTCAGCTTCACCAAAGAGGGATTCTACGCGCTCTTTAGTCTCTAAATCAAGATCCATCTCGCGGTACTGATCAAGAGTCTTCACATCGATTACCCAGTCAACCAATTTGTTAGCCAATCTAACGTTAATGCCCTGTTTCCCTATCGCTAAGGAGAGTTGAGATTCATCAACCACAGCCACAGCCGTCCGTTTTGCTTCGTCTAAAATAATCACCCGTTTAACTTCAGCCGGTGAGAGGGAGTTTTTAATATATTCGATTGGATTGGGGTCGTAGCGTAAAACGTCGATGCGCTCCCCCTCCATCTCCCTCATAATCGTCTGTATGCGAATCCCTTTCAGGCCAACACAGGCGCCGACCGGATCCAAATCTTGGCGGTGAGAGTAGACGGCAACTTTAGTACGATGCCCCGGCTCCCGCACAATCTTATGGATTTCAATTGAATGGTCGTAAATTTCGGGTATCTCCAACTCGAAAAGTTTTTTCACAAATTCGGTATGGGTCCTTGAGAGGATAACCTTCAATTGCCCATGTTCCGGCTTCTCAACTTGGTAGACATAACACTTGATCTTATCGTTTTTGCGGTAAGACTCCCGGGGAGACTGGTAAATCTTGGGTAGAGTACCCTCAACTTTACCTAAATCGATAATCATGTTCCCGTTATGTTCATACTGGTAGTAACCAATAATCATCTCCCCTTCTTTGGTTTTAAATTCAGAGTAGAGGGTATCCTTTTGGATTTCTCTGAGGTCCTGCCGGGCTTTTTGTTTAGCCGTTTGGACCGAAATTCGATCAAAAGTTTTAGGGTCAATAGCAATTAAAATTTCGTCCCCGATATCGCAGTCTGCATGTAAAACGCGCGCTTCACTTAAGGGGATTTCAGTTAACTCTTCATAATAATTATCGTCGTCGACGATAATCTTGCGAGCAAAAAGTTCAACGTTGTCCCGAGCTTCATTAAACTGCACCACGGCATTCTCGCTGGAGCCAAATTTCCGCTTGTAGGCCGCTAAAAGGAGCCCCTTAATAGTCTCAAGCACCAACTCTTCACTTATTCCTCTTTCACTTATTAGGGAGCGGATGGCCTCCCCTAAATCATTGGACATTATTTCATATCCTCCCATGCGTATGCTAATTTCGCTTTATGTATATCTTCTCGTTTTACAGTATATTTTTCCATAATCTCTTTTCTATCAACCAGACGGGCTTTGGCTAACACAACACCCTCTTCGCTAACCTCTTCAATTAACCCCTCAACCCAATCACTGACCTGGCGGTCGTATACACGGCAACGGCGCCCTTTAAAAAGGCTAAATTCATAAAAATCTCGAAAATTCCGTTGTAAACCGGGAGTTGAAACCTCGAGCGAGATAGCGCGGTTATCTTCCAAAATAGCTAAACGTGGTAGGAGTAACCGATGGGCGCTTGTGCACTCATCTACCCCTGCATCAAGATTTTGGTTGGTAATGATGACCACAATGTTAACCCCATCCCTTTGGATACCGCGGCGTACATCGACGACCAAAAGCCCAATTTTAGACAGAAGGGTACTGAGTTCTTTAAATAGACCATCTTGGCGAATTTTATTATCCAACCTAACTCCACAAAAAAGGGACCGGCTACTGCGATCCCCAAAAAATCAACTCTAACTGTGTAAACACTAATCTATTTGCTATTTATTGTCAATGCAAGCCCTCTTTAAAGTCGCCTATAGGGAACGGCGTTACACCTGGGGAGCCACTAACTCTACCTTGAAACGCATAGTGGCACTGTCCGAGATATCTACAAAGGGGGTTATTACCATCAGATACTCAGAACCCGCTTCTAATGGGGCTAAAAACGAATCAGCAAAATCGAAGTTGATAAAGTTTTCGGCTAGTTCACTCTGTGAATCGTCACTCATATTGTAAAGGAGGATATAAGAGGTGAAATCAGCATTGCTAAGGTGGGTGAATTGATGGCTACCCGTCTCTCGTGCGGTGAAGAAGAGCCAGATAATCTCATCCCGGTTAATAATTTCAAACTCCTCTTTAAGCTCACCCATTAAAATAAACCCCATTTCATCCCCTTGGTACTGAGGAACAGACGAGCTTATAGAGTGGAACACAACGCTCCCCTCTGCATTGAAATGGACAAAATAAAGTGCGCTATCGACAGCTAAAAGGGAACTCTTGTACTCTTGAGCAGCTGCAGCGGGCCCCTCACCTAAACTCTCTTTCTGCCACGATCCTCCCCGATTACGCGTAGTCAGAAGTTCATAGCTCCGGGTAGCGGGGTTTAAATAGGTCACTGCCAGCAAGTTCTCCTCTCCCATTACCATATTGATTTGGATGTGGCCTTTCTCCGGAGGCTTGACGCTCTCGTCGACAAAGAGAGGCCAAATGGTGGGATTGTTTCCAGAGGCCCCCTTAATTTTAAATATTGAGAGCCCCTCAGAGTTAATAGCCGCCAAGTAAGCCAGTGAAGGGTCCTCACGGTCAAGGGTGAGCGCTAGCCTTCCCCCGGTAGTGGCTATTAAGCGCTTAATTTGCCACTGTTGGCCGCCATCTTGGCTGAGCCCCAGTTTGATTGTAAAATTGTCGTTGTTATCCTGGTAAAGGGTGTAGAGGTTCCCTCCACTAGAGACCAGTCGGGAAGAATAGCCGGTCGAGTTGGAGTCGCTATTACGGGTAAAACCAAGGGAAGTTTTAAAAGTTTTCCCCTTATCGCGAGAGCGCGAGTAGTTGTAGTCCCAGTATCTGTTATGGCGGTGAAAGACGACGTGGATTGTCCCCTCTTGGTCGATAGCCAGGCCTTGGATAGTGGCATCCTGCCCCAACCCCGTTAGAGCTATCGGGCGCTCAAATGAGAGACCGCCATCGTCACTCACCATAATGAACGGTTGCCTGGAGCGCTCGTAGCCAATTACTACCAGATCCCCTTGAGCTACTATTTGGTTGAAATTCCCCTCTGCCAAGCGCTGAGTGTTCCATTGCCCCTCTTTAGCGCGGCGGTTTAAATAAAAAGAGTTATCAGTGCCTTGAAAAGCGAGTAGAAGGGCATCGCTAGTTTTAGCTAATCCCAAGTTGTTATTAGCTTCCAGCGAGGCGTTGAGTCTTAACGCAGACACCTCCCCACTGAAAACAACCCCACTTAACAGGGTTAAAAGTAAAAAGAAGCCAATAAAACGTCGCATAATCACCTCCCATTAATTGTCGGCAGCTGCTTCAGAGTTGCGCAGATTCCAAAGGGTCCAATGAGGTGTTCGCCAATTCTGGGCAACTCTGAGGGCTTTTTTATCACTCTTGTCGCCACTTATAATTACTGAAGAGGGGTTCACCCGCCACCGTTGGTCGGTCGTACCGGTTAACCCTTCAGTCCAAGAGTAAGTAATAAAGTAGCGTCCTAGTGTTGCCACCTCGCCCTTGCCTAGGTTTACTTCAACAGGCTCATCAAGCGGAAACTCCTGCTTAACATGATAAGAATAGTCATCAAAAGGTGCGTATAAGGCGATAACTTCGGCGGGTAGCTTAGAGTAATCGATGTAGACGTGGAAGAACCCCTTAAGTGTGTACTTTCCACTTTCAAGATTCTCACTGTAGAAGAAAGAGTCCAACCGCGGTTCTCCATCAAATGTTTTAAAAGGCACCACTTCTCCTTGGGCATCGACCACCCACGGAGCCCAGCCGCTTGCGTTCGAATTAAAGAGCGCCCCCTCCCCCGCAATCCCTGCCTCTACCACCAACAGAGAGGCCTCATTGTCAATTGGACCGGCGACGTTGGGCCAAAGACTCTCCAATGAAATACAAGAAGAAAAAAAGCGTAAAAATACCAGAATAGGGAGCAGAGCACATATTTTTTTCATAATTAGCCTCCAACAGGGTGGTTCATAGATAGTAAGAGCGTCTATGGGTAAAGTCAAACAAAATCCTATAAATTAAGGACTTTACTAGTCCTCTTCTAAAATAGATTTGAGCTCCTCGAGGAAATTAAGGGCTTGTAAAGGGGTCGATTCGGCTGTTTGAAAACCCTTCAGGCGTTCAACTACCTCATTTACCAAAGGGCTGACTTCACTCACAACTGTATCGGTAAAGAGGTCTAACTGTTGGTTTGTGGTCGCAAAGGAGTAGTCGGCAAAATGTTGTTTTTGAAAAAGAGCGGCCTTTTTAACCACTTCAGGGGGAATACCGGCCATTTTGGCCACATGTAAACCGTAGGAGCTATCGGCAACGCCCTCCTGTACCCTCTTTAAGAAGAGGATCTTTTGCTTCACTTCAGCCACCGCCAGAGTAAGGAGCTGTTTAGCGCTCACATCGAGCATTGTTAATTCGTGGTAGTGGGTTGCAAAGAGAGTTTTTACTCTTTTCTCTACCAAACTCTCCATAACGCCGTAGGCTAGAGACATACCGTCTTGGGTGCTAGTACCCCGGCCAATCTCATCAAGGATAGCTAAAGAACGTTGTGTAGCGGTCTGTAAGATGTAAGCTGTTTCTTGCATCTCGACTAAGAAAGTCGATTCGCCTCGGGCGATATTGTCACTTGAACCAACTCGACAGAAGAGCTTATCGACTAATCCAATTCGAGCTTTAGTAGCCGGTACATAAGCCCCTATATGGGCCATCAAGACAATTAGGGCATTCTGCCTCAAAAAGGTCGATTTCCCCGCCATATTAGGTCCTGTGATCAGGCAAAAGCGCTCCCCCTCTTCTCTTATGGTGAGAGGGTTAGCCACAAATTTACCTAAAGGAAGGAACCGTTCAACAACGGGATGCCTACCCTCCTCTATCTCGATGAGGTCCTCATCGACAATCTCCGGTTGGCAGTAATTGTAGAGATGGGCCCCTTGGGCAAAAGATTGCAGAACGTCGAGAGTGTTAAAAAAGAGTCCTAAATTTAAAAGTGATGTGGTATGGGTGGCTGTCAAGGTGATTAGTTTCTCAAATAGTTGTCGCTCTAGATTGGTGGCTTGTTCACTGCTGGTATTAATCTCTCCCTCTAGTTTGACAAGTTCTTCAGTTGTATAACGCTCGGCATTGACAAGGGTTTGCTTGCGGTAGAACCATGTGGGAACTTTCGGAGTGTGGATTTTAGGAATTTCCAGGTAGTAACCAATTATTTTGTTGTGACCCAGTTTCACCGTAGGGATCGCCGAACTCTCTTTGATTCCATCAACATAAGTTTTTAATTGCTTATCGCCTTGAGTACCTAACTCTCTGAGTCGGTCTAATTCAGCGTTATAACCCTCCAAAATCACTTTTCCGGCACTGTAGGGACCACTCGAATCAGCATTCAAAGCCTTTTGAAGCTCCTCTTTTAGCGCTAAAAGGGTTCCCACCTCTTCAGAATTTACAAACTCCCCTAAAAACTTATCATAGGCCGTCTGACTCTCCTCTTGGAGGGCCACAAGCGTCTCAATCGAGGTACCAATGGCGACCAAATCTTGGGGCGTTGCGCGCCGCATCGCCACACGCGAAGCCAGACGGGTAACATCTCGATTTTTGCCTAAAAGGGAACGGACCCTAGAGCGCTCCCCCTCGTTTTCTAAAAACCAGGTAACCCAGTTCTGTCGTTGTAAAATCGCCTCTTTAACTGCTAAAGGGGTGGCAATCCACTGGCCTAATAAGCGGGCACCTCCACTGGTTACAGTCAAGTTCATAGCACTAAAGAGGGTCCCTTTTGAACTATTATCTTGGAGGTTCCTCACCAATTCTAAGTTCTTGCGACTGGCTTCATCAATTAAAACATAGCGGGTAGCCTCTTCTTTTATAAAAGCCGTTATTTGCGATAGAGAAGATTGGGCAGTCTCTTGAAGATACTGCAGGAGCGCACCACCGGCTGTGAGGAGTCCCTCACTCTCTTTTATACCGAACTGTTTAAGTGAGAGGGTTCTCAAGTGTTTACTCATCCTTAGAAAGCCCTCTTTCAAGGAGAAAAACCAGAGAGGGAGGCGGGTAACCATGGCATTGGTATTATCGACAAGTCCCTTAAAGGGCTCTGAACTGAAATAGTCTTCCTCATTAATAATGATTTCCCGGGGGTGTAGCTGTTCAATAAGGGCCCTTAGAGCATCTAAGCGCGTCTCAAGGGGGAGACTTTGTACCTTAAAGAGCCCACTGGAGAGTTCACAGTAAGCGACGGCGACCTCCCCTTTCAACAGGGAGATGCTCAAAAGGAAGTTGTTACTCAATGAGTCGAGAAATTCATCTTCGACTACCGTGCCGGGGGTAATAATTTGAACTATTTCTCTTTTGGCAATCCCTTTGCCGGCCTCTGGCAGTTCAGTTTGTTCACAAATGGCCACTTTTTTGCCCGCATCTAGGAGGCGCTTAATATAATTCGTTGCAGCATGATAGGGAATACCACACATCGGAATACCATTACGGGCAGTGAGGGTTAAGTTGAGGATGCGGGCAGCTTCTTTGGCATCGTCCAAGAACATCTCATAGAAGTCCCCCAGACGGAAAAAGAGTATCTCATCTTGAAGGTTACCCTTCAAGTCGAGGTATTGGGCCATCATGGGCGTTAATTTACTCTCTTGCATGCCTACCAAATCAATAAAGCGACGTGGTAATAGCCAAGACCAACTTTAAGCCGCTGTTCTCTTTGTCTGTTTTAAAAATTGGCCCTTGCTCCCAAACAAACGCGCCACCTTGCTCGATGTTCGCGTTCTTAACAAGGTACAATCCCAAGGGGAACCCGGGTATTTTAAGGTGAATACCGGCACC
>JBAYSE010000074.1:0-8248 GCA_041676265.1 Sphaerochaetaceae bacterium | reverse complement strand
TCTTTTTTAAACGGAGGCAGTGTAGCTAAAATAGAGTTTGAAAGATTATTTAAAAGCTCTAAATAGGTTGCCGATCTTTTATTTAGTAGCAAGAGGGTCTCTTCTTTCACCATCTCGTATAACTCAAAGGGGGGGACTTCAAGTAGAGTTAGTACCTCAGATAGGCGAGGGGCCTTCTCTAAAAGTTCTGCCGCATTGAGAGGCGCCAAAGTGGGACAAAATGTCTGCCACAAATTAGCCGGTAAAATAATCTCTTGCTCGGTCCTGATGAGGGGGGTTTCAAGCCATAACTGCTCTAGGCTTTCGGGAGTGACTCCCTCTACGCGGGCACTTAACCCAATTTTTATAGTTTTGGGAAAGCCGGCCACTGCAACAGCACTGTTTAATTGCTCTTTTGGTAAACGTTTAACAAGATTGTGAGTAGCTAAATAGCGGTTTAATACTACCTCTGGTCTCATTTCCACGCATCACCTCACCCCATTGTCATCCTAAAAGACCACTAAAGCAAGGTGTTAATTGGTAAGACTCTCAATCTCCTCTAATGCATGGCGGTAGTTCTCTGCTAGGAGGGTAGCTAGTTTTTTCTCAATGGTTCTGTTAGGTCCCCTCACCCTAGAGGTAAACTCTTCTAATGAGGTGGGTTGTCTTTTGGCTAAGGCGTAGAGTCTTTTCTTATCTAAGACTTTGAAAGGGGGTAAGTTTAACTCTTGCGCTAAGCTATCTCTGGCTTTAAAGAACCACTTTAGGAAAACCTTTTCCCGCTTAGAGAGGTAACGGTAGCCACTTATTTTCTCCCATCCCTCCCTTTTAGCATTTTTCTGTAGAGCTGCCTTGACTTGTTCCTCACTGTTTTTAGCACTTAATCCCGCTTTTTTAAGCTCCTGCTCTAACACCTCTTTGAGGGCAAACAGGTGTTCAACATCACTGAGAGCATATTCAATTAGTTTGGGTGGCAAGGGGCGCTTAAGCCAGTTAGCCGTTTGCTTACTCTTTTTTCCGCTTGTTAGGGGAAGTTTTAGATACTTGGCAATTAAACCACTTAAGTTGCCGGTGTAGCCCAGGAGTTTGGCAGCAACTTTTAAATCATAAACCCCGGTGAGCTGAACCCCGTATTGATTACGGATTAAGCTAGCATCGCTAGAGCAGTCAAACATAATTTTTTCGGTGTTTCCGTCGGTAAAAAACTGTATAAGAAGGGCATCGGAGACTTTAAAAGGGTCCACTAAATAGTAGCGTTTTTGGTCAAATATCTGGATTAGGCAGAGATGCTCTCCATAGATGTGGAGGTTAAACTCCCCCTCAAAGTCGAGGGCAAGGGGACTCTTGCCCTCCTTTAAAAATGCTTGCAAGGCGGAGTCACCCTCCACCAAAGTATAATTGTACATTGCCTAGGGCAGATCTTTAGGAATCACCAAGTTTAAGATAATCCCTACGAGGGTTGCCAAAGCTACCCCGCCCATCTGGAACTCTATATTCCGCCCTAAGGGGAAGGCTAATAGACCACCCCCGATACCAATTACCAGAATTACACTGGAGATAGTCAAATTACGCTTATTCTTGTAATCGACCCCACTCTCTACTAAATTCCTTAAACCACTTGAAGCGATAATCCCAAAGAGCAACATCGAAATTCCCCCAATGACCGGAGTGGGAATGGTTTGGATTAAAGCTCCAAATTTGGGGAAGAACGAGAGGAGGGTGGCAATAACCGCAGCCCCTCCGATTACCCAAACAGAGTAGACCCTCGTGATAGCCATAACCCCAATATTCTCCCCATAGGTGGTGTTAGGAGGTCCTCCCCAGAAAGCGGCCCATGCTGTGGCAATCCCGTCTCCCGAGAGTGTGCGGTGGAGTCCCGGCTCTAGTGTGAAGTCTTGGCCTACCACATTACCCAGAGTGATGGTATCGCCGAGGTGTTCGGCCACTGTAGCCAGAGAGACGATTATAAAGGTGACCATGGCGACAATATTGAATTTGGGAACTTGGAAATGGGGGAAGCCGAACCAAGCAGCCTCTCTAACTACTGTGAAGTCTATCAGGGCGTACACGGGAGTAATGAATCCCATGATTAGTGCGAAGAGGTAGCCACTGACCAGTCCTATTAGAATTGGGATTGTACTAAAGAAGCCTACAAGGAAAATATTGGCAATCACGGTTACCGCCAAAGTCACTACAGCCACTGATAGGCTAACCAAACTGTAGGCACCACTGCCATCGGTCATGGCCATCTCCATAGCCGTAGGGGCTAAGTTTAGCCCAATCACAATAATAACCGACCCGATAACCACAGCCGGCAAGGCTCTTTTAATCCAACCGAGTCCTGAGGCCTTAATAGAGGCAGCAATTACCAGATAGAAGAGACCGGCAGCCACCGCTCCCCCCATCGCATAGGGAAGCCCGTAGGTACTACCTACACCTATCAAGGCGGGGATGAAAGCAAAAGAAGAGCCTAAGAAGGCAGGGACGCGAGCACCCGTCACTATGATATAGATGAGCGTGCCTGTGCCGGCCGTAAAGAGCGCTGCTGAGATGCTCAATCCAGTTAGAATTGGAACCAAGATAGTGGCCCCGAACATGGCAAAGACATGCTGGAAGCTAAGAGGTATCCATTTGGCGAGAGTCGGCCTCTCTCTAGTGTTTAAAACGACGCTTTTTTCCTCCATAAATTAAGGACTCCTTTTAATTAAGTTGTGCAAGTTTACCTAAGGAGACCAATTATGGCTAGAGGCTCCCCTTATTTTTCTCCAAAACTAAGCAGATAGATTACAAAATATTCTTCTAATGACCGTTTGGGACCTACAGAAGCTCTGATTCTCCGTGCTTTAGCGTTTTGTTGGCGCCGCATGTAGCTACGGTAAAGTTCCAGTGCGGCATTGACGTTTTCAGCACCCTGCTCTTTTTCCAACAATACCCACGCCTGTTCACGACTCACCAAATTTAAATTCTCCTCCCTCATCCTCTGGCGGAGTTCTACAATCTCTTCGTAATCGAGGTCGAAGATAAATTCTTCTAGGGCATTGGCAAAACCTTCGGCCGAAAAGAGATGAGTCAAGAAATCGCTCCACACGGGGGAAAGCAGACCATTTAGACGCATCACCTCCATTGTCCCTAAAAGAGTACCCAACACAGGGACCACTGTGTGGCGAGCCTGCCACAACTCCCGAATGGCGTAGGCAAACTGCTCAAGGTAATCGCTGGTACGCCGGTCCCACATCATTATCAGTTCATGCACAGCTTTTTTTGCCCACGGCTCATCAATATCTTGTTCGTTGATCAACGCTGTGTAGAGGTCTTCTGCCATCAGGGTAAACAAGAGGTCATGGTACTCTCTCTCAATCCTTTCACGGCAAACCTCCAGCTCTTCATGGCTTTTCAAGAGCTTTAAAAGCATGCCAAAGAGGTGGAGTTTGCTGACAATAAAACCGTGACCTAAAACTGCTTTAGTCGGGAGATTAACTACGTGCGACAGTCCTTGAGAAGAGAGTTTATGGACTAGAGAGTCAAAGGTGCGCCCCTCACTATGGTTAAAGAGATCGGTATTGGGAGAAGGAGCCCGTTCAACAATCTGGGCGAGCGTCTCCAAGTCTTTTGTGCGGGACTTAACAACCGCCGTAAAGGGAGAATTTAATTGCTCTAAAACCGCGATGCTATCGAGGAGAACCCGACTCTCCCCTTCTGTAAAAGTTGCCATTCGACCCTCTCTTTATTAGGTCTAACAATAGACCACCTTCCCCATATAGTCCAGAGAGACTTGGATGGCAGAGAGCTGTGTGGTATTATGCTTTTCAACATGCTAAAAAAAGTAACTATTATGGGCGCTGGTGCCGTAGGTGCCATTTACGCTTGGCGATTAAGTGAATACCTAGGCTACCCTAACGTGGCAGTCTTAGCCACGGGGGAGCGTCTCGCCCGTTATAAAGCGAGAGGAATCTACTTAAATGGAGAGCGTATCGATTTCAACTACCAAGACCAGCACAGTGAACGGAAGCCTTCTGACTTGGTGATTATTGCCACAAAGAACCACCATCTAGGAGCTGCCATAGAGGCTATCCGCCCCGATGTGGGCGCCAAGACAATACTCCTTTCGCTCCTCAACGGTATCGATAGTGAAAAGGACTTAAGCGTCGCCTTTGGTGCAGAAAAAGTCCTCTACGGCTTCACCACGGCACTGGACTCCACCCGTGAGGGTAATGCCATCAACTTCTCAACTGAAGGGGTAATCTACTTCGGTGAGCACGACAACACCCAAACACCTAGGATAAAGGCCCTCAGCGACCTCTTTAACAATGCCAAGATTAAATGGGTTAATCCCGACAATATTGAGAGAGAGCTCTGGGCGAAATTCATGGTAAACGTCAGTATAAACACCATTAGCGCCATTACCCGGGGAACCTACGGAGATTGTGCCCATATTGCAGCGATTAAGAATTTAATCTTGCAGAGCCAGCATGAGGTGATTGCCTTAGCCCAAGCGGTAGGGATCAAAGGCCTCGATAGCAGCTATATCACAAAGTATCAAAAGATTTTCGCCTCTCTGGCGTATGAGGGGAAAACATCAATGCTACAGGATATGGAGGCCGGCAGGGTCACTGAAAACAGTGCCTTCTGTCTAAGGGCTAGCCAGTTAGCCCGAGAGTACGGCGTAGAGACCCCCACCATAGATCTACTGGGAGAGATCCTCAAAGGGTGTGAGGCGGTGATGTTACGTAAAGGGAGAAATAATTAGCCGCCTGGCGAACCAAGCGGCGAGTTGCTTAGCAATCAAACTATTGGGCGTTAAGGTTGTTTTCCATCACAGTCAGCATTTCTGCTAGTTCTGCCGGGAGCTTAGCGCCAAACTTAGGGTAGTGGTTCTCTCTGATGTCGTTAACCTCTTTAAGCCACCCTGCCCGGTCTACACAGAGCAGTTCTTCCATATCGGCAATACTAACTCCCGCGGGGCGGTCAATTGCATCGCTGGTTGGCATTATCCCAATAGGAGTCTCGATGCTCTTAGCCGTCCCTGCACAAGCTTCAAAGATCCACTTCAAGACGCGGCTATTCTCACCAAACCCAGGCCAGAGCCACTTGCCGTCTTCGGTTTTTCTAAACCAGTTGACTGAAAATATTTTGGGCAGCTTGCTCGGCTCGTGAGTTTTTCCAATGTTAATCCAGTGCTGGAAGTAATCTGCCATGTTGTAACCACAGAAGGGGAGCATTGCAAAGGGGTCACGACGGATAGTACCCACGGCTAAATCCAAAGCCGCAGCGGTAACTTCAGAGCCCACAATAGAGCCTAAGAATACCCCATGATTCCAATCCCTGGCTTGGTAGACCAAAGGAATCGTTTGGGGTCTTCTCCCTCCAAAGAGGAACGCATCAATGGGAACCCCTTCCGGGTCTTCCCACTCAGGGGCAATTGAGGGGCACTGGCCGGCCGGCGCCGTAAAGCGGGCGTTGGGGTGGGCAGCCGGGGGCTGCTCTTTGTTCCCTTTATCTTGGACCCACTCATTTTCTTTCCAGTCGATTAACTTGCCCGGCGCATCATAATCGATACCTTCCCACCAAACATCTTGGTCGGCGGTAATTGCACAGTTGGTGAAAATTGAGTTCTTTTGAAGTGAGTGCATCGCATTGGGGTTTGAATCCATTGAAGTACCGGGAGCCACACCAAAGAAACCTGCTTCCGGGTTAATAGCATAGAGGCGCCCATCTTTTTTAAACTTCATCCAAGCAATATCGTCACCGATGGTCTCAACTTTCCAATCTTTAATGGTCGGAACCAACATTGCGAGGTTTGTCTTCCCACAAGCACTGGGGAAAGCCGCTGCAATATATTTTGCGACACCCTCAGGATTGGTAATCTTCAAGATCAGCATATGCTCAGCCATCCACCCCTCGTCGCGGGCAATGACTGAAGCGATACGCAAAGCTAAACATTTTTTACCTAAAAGGGCGTTGCCACCGTAACCTGAACCGTAAGACCAGATCTCACGGGTTTCGGGGAAATGGGAGATATATTTTTCTTCCAGAGGGGCGCAGGGCCACTTGCCATGATCACTCTCTCCCTCTGCCAAAGGTTTACCAACACTGTGGAGACAGGGGACGAAGAGTCCATCACTGCCGAGGATGTCGAGAACACGCGTACCAACCCGCGTCATTATCATCATGTTGGCCACAACGTAAGGGCTATCGGTAATTTCAACGCCAATTTTGGCGATATCAGAGCCGACGGGTCCCATTGAGAAGGGGATTACGTAGAGGGTTCTCCCCCGCATACATCCGTCATAAAGCGCTGTCATTGTCTTCTTTAACTCAGTGGGGTCAATCCAGTTGTTGGTTGGACCGGCCGCCTCTTGGGTCTCAGAGGCAATATAAGTGCGGTTTTCTACACGAGCAACATCAGAGGGATCTGAGAAGAAAGCAATACCGCCCGGTTTTTTCTCACTATTTAGTTTGGTAGCCAGACCACTGGCTATCATCTCTTCTACAAGTTGGTTGTACTGCTCTTGGCTTCCATCAGCAACCACAATGGCTTCGGGTTTAGTAAGCTGGGCAACTTCCTCAACCCACTTCTTAAGTCCTGCGTGCTTGACTTCTTGTAATTTCATTTGCTTCTCCTTATAAAAAAATAGAGTGTGGTTTCCACACTTTATTACGCATCCCAAGAACCTTATATTCTTTTAAAAAAAGATACAATCCTGTTTTTGTACGATTAGCGATTTTCTTCTGTTTTAAGTCTTTAATGGGCTAAAAGGACCAAATTTTACCCTCACGAACAACGCCCTAATTGCTATTTTTACCCCTTTATTTTAGTCTCTGCTTAGTAGGAGTATTTAGCATGGTTGAACTCTCCCTACCGGCAGGCTCTCTGCAGGGAGCTCTACAAGCCTTCGCCGGTGGCGCAGACAGTGTTTATCTCGGCTTAAAGCAATTCTCTGCCCGTAAAGGGGCCGTTAATTTTACCTTAAAAGAGGTTGCTCAACTTAAAACGGAAGCACTACGCCAAAATAAGAAAATCTACGTCGCTATCAACACCCTCTTAGAGGATGGGGAGATACAAGCACTCTTGCCCACCTTGAAGCGCCTTGAACTTCTCGCCATAGATGCCCTCATTGTCCAAGACTTAGGGTTGGCTCACCTCCTAAGGACCCACTACCCGGCCTTGCCCCTCCACAGTAGTACCCAACTGGCCGCCCATACGGTGCGAGGGGTTAAAGAATTGGTTAAACTAGGCTTCTCCCGCGTAGTACTCTCCAGAGAGCTGACCCACCAAGCCATTAAAATTATTAGAGATGCTTGTCCTGAGGTTGAACTGAAAGTGTTTATCCACGGGGCCCTCTGTTACGGCTTCTCAGGTCTCTGTATGGCTTCCCAAATATTGACAGGGCGAAGTGCCAACCGGGGCGAATGTGCCCAAATCTGTCGTACCTATTTTCACCATGCCCAAGGAGGGCAGGGCTATTATTTCTCAATGAAAGACCTCTTTCTAGCCGAGAAAGTGACTGCTTTGGCCTCTTTAGGAATTGACGCCCTCAAAGTAGAGGGGCGGATGAAAAGCCCCCAATATGCCTACCATGCAAGCCTCTACTACCGCTCCCTTTTGGATGGTAAAGCTATCGCGCCCGATGACCTCTTAACTCAGTTCTCCCGCACTACCACTAGAGGGTGGGTTTACCCTCAGGGGGCCCTAGTGGAAACACGCTACCCCGGTCACACTGGAATTGAAGTGGGAAAAATCATCAGCTCCAGTGGCAACAGCATCACACTTGCCCTCAGCAAAGAGGTTGCTGTTAGGGATGGATTGCTCCTTTTCTCTAACGCTAAAGCGGAAAAATTTAGCTTAAAAACAATCCTTACCTCTACAAATAAAATGGCTTACAAAGGAGAAAAAGGTTCAATTGTAACGATTAAGACCCCTTTTAAGCTCTTAGTTAACACCGGCGACCCAGTTTTCAAGATTTCCAAACACGACGGCTTACTCCCCCTTTTAAAACCGGAGGCCCTCCAAGCATACCGCTGCCCTGTCCCTCTGGAACTGACTTTAAGTGCTGAATCTCTAAGGGTGGCAACAACCCATTATTTTGAAGATTTTCCCCTCACCATTGAGAAGGCTCAAACCCCCCAAAGGCTCCTTGAGAATCTAGAAAAGCTCTTTATAGGGGGTGGCGGAGAACTTTTTTGCGGTAAAACTCTCCGCTTTAAAAACCTTACTCTCTTAAAAGATGAGGAGATTTTTATCCCCCTCTCGGCATTAAAGGCCATTAGG
>JBAYSE010000073.1:0-8268 GCA_041676265.1 Sphaerochaetaceae bacterium | reverse complement strand
ATAGAGATTACACCTCATTTGCTTGGTAAACCCGCCAAGTAGTTTCAATAATAGTTTTAACCGAGCTATAACGTGCCTTCCAGCCCAACTTCTCTTCGGCTAGGGCAGAAGAGGCCACCAATTGTGCTGGGTCTCCTGCTCTACGCCCCACGATCTTCTCAGGAATTGTCCGCTGGGTAACTCTACGGGCCTCATCAATTATTTGCCGAACGCTGAGGCCATTTTCACTGCCGAGATTGACGATTAAGGGCTCCTGATGGGTCTCGAGGTAATCGGCGGCGAGGGCGTGAGCCACGGCTAAATCGCTGGTGTGTACGTAATCTCTAACCCCCGTACCATCGCTTGTAGGGTAGTCTTCCCCAAAAATCTCCACTAGGGGACGAAGGCCACAAGCCGTCTCCATAACAACCGGAATAAGGTTGGCAGGGTTACTCTCTAGGCCTTTCATCTGCCCCTCAAGGTCGTAACCGGCGGCATTAAAGTAGCGTAAAGAGACGTAGTTCAGCCCTTTAAGGGTGGCAAACCAAGCTAAATTTTCCTCGATAACCAATTTAGTATAACCATAGTAGTTGGTAGGGTTGGTTGGATGCTCTTCATCGATAGGCAGGTACTCCGGTTCTCCATAGACAGCTGCCGAAGAGGAGAGGATGAAGTTCTTAATGTCATGTTCAACACAGGCAGCAATCAGCTGTAGCGACCCGCCTATATTATTATGGGCATACTTAGCGGGGTCTAACATCGACTCTCCTGCAGCTTTAAAAGCGGCTAGGTGGATAACACAGTCCCATTCAACGGCCCGCAAAGTATGGTTCAAATGTGCTTTATCCAGAATGCTCCCCTCAAAAAGGAGAGACCCCTCTTGTATATTTTTCCTCAGACCACTAGAAAAGTCGTCTAGGATCCCGACAGTATCGCCCCGCTTCAAAAATTCAAGAGCCACATGGGTTCCTATATAGCCTGCTCCACCACACAAAAGTACTTTCATCTAACACCTCATCAATTCTTTACTTAAAACTTTCAATAACGGCCGTTAACTCTTTAACTTTAGCCTCTAAAAGTTCTCTATTCTTAGCCTCGACGACTAATCGTAAATAGGGCTCAGTATTGCTCTTGCGTACATTAAACCACCAAGAGGGAAATTCAATTCTGTAACCATCGAAGTCGAGGATTTTACTCGGCTCCAGAGCCCTATATTTCTCATAAAGAGCCTGCATAGCCGCATCTTTTTGCCCTAACTTGTAGTTGAGCTCTCCGCTGTTAGCATACACCACCAGGTCTTTAAGCCAAGCCGAGAGGCTTTTGCCCGCTTGTTTTAGTTTTACCGTCGACTGCAAAACCAAAAGGGCTGCTAACATTCCTGAGTCACAGTGGAAGAAATCTCTAAAGTAATAGTGACCGGCCAATTCTCCACCGAAAATTCCTCCGATCTGTCGCAGTTTAAGTTTGGCAAAAGCGTGACCGACTTTCCAAGTTACCACTTCACCCCCTAACTCCTCTAGGTGTTCGGTAGTGGAGCGGCTGGTGCGGATATCTTGCAGAACCGTCCCCTTCTCACGACTGAGGTAGTACTCCCCAATTAAAGCGGTAATGTAATCAGGTTGGATAAATTCTCCCTCTTCGGTAATAAACATCACTCTGTCGGCATCCCCGTCAAAGATAACTCCAATGTCGCTACGGTTAGCCTTAACAGCTGCTTTGATGTCAACGAGGTTGCCTTCATCTAAGGGATTGGGTTCATGTGCCGGGAAAGTGCCATCCAAATGGTCGTAGAGGTAGTTAGGCTGGGAACCTAAAAGGTCTTTAGCGATGAGGTTGGCCATCCCATGTGAGAGGTCCACCGTTATATTCAAAGCGCTAAAGTCCCCCACGTAAGGGCGTAGGAATTCTAAGTAAGCCTCTTTCACCGGTTTAGCAACAATCTTTCCCTTTTTCTCCTTAACTGTGATAGTGCCACTATTGACCATCTCCTCGAGTTCTTTGAGACCGCTGTCCTGACCGACAGGCAGGGCGCCTTGGCGTGAAATCTTAAGCCCGTTATAAATGGCGGGGTTGTGGCTGGCAGTTATTTGTACAGAGGCCTTTACCCCCAAATGGACAGTGGCGAAATAGACCATAGGAGTGGTTGCCAACCCGATGTCCCACACATCGCAACCACTATCGATGATTCCTTGACTTAGAGCGCTAAAAATCTCATCACTTGAGAGCCTTACATCGCGACCAATGGCGACCACATCGGCTTGTAACAGTGTGGTGAGAAAATAGCCTACTTTGTAGACAAACTCTTTGTCGAAGTCTCTATTGTAGATCCCCCTAATGTCATACGCCTTGAATGCCCCCACTTGTAGCCTCCCCCAATGCTTGTTTAAACTCCTTATGGTTGATCACTTCAAAGAAATAGGTAGCACCATCCTTTAAGACTACCCGCGTCACCAGAGAGCCAAAAATTTGTTGAAACTTGCCGGCAGGGGCAATCGTCTCCTGTCCACGGTAACCCAAAGCACAGCTATTAGCCTGGCTTTTTATAACACGCGAAACAGTCTCAACGGAGTCGGCAGTGAATGACCCTTCCATTTTAATATAGGGGCTCCGGTTCTTCCTGGGTCTTAAAGAGAAGCCAAAAAGGGAGGGTTTGCGCTCAAAGTCTTCAAAGTAGAAAGTTCCGTTAATCTCATAGATAAAGACTCCAAATTCCCTAATGACTCCTTGATTTGAGGCAAACCAAGTGCTGAATGTTCGGTATACAACCTTGCCTCCATGGCGAGATTCAAGCTCTTCAATGAATTTTTTTGCTTCTTCTTCCATTACAACCTCTTCTCTATCCTTTCATGCCCTTATCATATATACTTCGCCGGAGAAAGGCAATTGAATTAGATAATGGACACTTTTTTAGCAAAAGATTTCAGTAAGCTCATCAAACAAAACCTACAAAAATTAAGGCACTTTTGGGGCGACTCTGAAAGTAATATTGGGCGCCTATATGACTTCAATTTAGGACAACTTCCGCTAACGGTTGACCTGTGGGGTCCTTATATACTTATTACAGCAGGAAGACTCCCCGCTTCAATTAAGGCCCAAGTGCGCTCTATTGTGGCCAATATGGCCTATACAGAGGAGAGTCAAGTGCTCTTTAGTTCAGAGGCTAAGGGCAAGAGAGTTAAAGTTAAGGAGTGGTCTGTAGAGTATACTGTAGAGCTCTTTGCTGCTAACCAGGCTCTCCCTCTAAGCCAGAGCCTTATTCGTCAAGAACTCCTAGCCAGCCCTGTAGGGCAGGAGGTGCTAATAATTGGCGCTAGAGGGGGCGGGTTAAGCGTCTGCTGTGCCTATGGCGGGGCGGCTAAGGTGACCAGTTATGAAGATAACCCCTCTTTACGCTCACTTTGTGAAGAGAACCTGATAGCCAATAATTTCAAAAGCCCCCTCTACAATGTGCTTCCATTGAGCCCTCAGGAGGCACTCAACACCTCTCAGAGGTACGATTTTGTTGTTGTGGATGAATTTCTCGATTACAGGGGGGTGGCTAAGCTTCTTAAGGCGGGGGGAAGGGCTCTTATAATCGCCAATAGACCTCTTTCCGTCCAAGGGCAAGAGATTACACGCTCCCTCCTAAGTGCCGGTTTTTCTGCCAAACGCTCTAAAATGCGCTGTTACCTCCTAAAAAATTAACCACATTCGTTGAGGCGAAAAGGTGAACCTCCTCATCACTGAAAGGGCTCTCTTCAAAAATTCGCAAGTAGTTGGGGTAGGACTCGACCTTGGCTAAGTTAACCGAGAAGTCGCTACCAAACATTGAGCGCTCAACAATCTTTTGGGCTAGAGAGCGGTCCTCTAAATTTTCCAAATAGAGGTGGAGGTCGGCATAGAAAGAGGGTTCAACGCCACTAAATGAGAAGTCGGCATAGACGTTATCGTAGAGGCCCATAAGTTCTATGATTTGTGAGAACCACGGGTCACTGGTAAAGGGGCGCTCGAGGAGGGCTTTGAGTGGTGAGTGGTTGTACTGTCGCCCGTAGTGGGCAAAGTCAACTTTAAGGGTGGGGTAGTGCTCTAAAACAGGCTTCCAACGACTGGGAGCAGTGTAATCTTGGGCTAATTTCGGTGATACTCCCCTGAACCCTTGGTCATCACAGTGGGTTATTATGGGGAGATTGTGGGTCACACAGAAGGTGTAGATGTATTCCACCTTTTCCCGTTCTGCGGCCTCTTCAGGCCATACATCGGTGCCCAAAGGCGGGTAGAATTTTACCCCCTTGAAGAGGGAAGATTTTTTTAAATAGGTGCTAAAGAGCTCTTCAATGAATGGAAGGCGGTGAACAGTCGGATTAACTCCTAGAAAGGGGAAAAATTCGAGAATCCCATTTTTATAGCTCTTTTTGTACTGCTTAATCCCCCTAATAGTGTCGTCAATGTAAGAGATTATTTTGTTCTCGCGCTCTTTTGTGTAGTAGGCTAAATTTTCCTCACCCCTTAGGTCTCGGGAGAAATCCATAACTAAAGGGATCAAAGCATACTTATCGTAGACCCTATCTCTAAAATGAAACTTCCCCTCCCTAAAGTAACTTTGCGGGGGATAGACAAGATTAGTGGGCGTCTTGCCTTTCACAGTTATTGTACGCCTATGGTATTTGCCCGCTAAATCATCATTTAAGAGGGCGAAGATCTCTTCAATAGAGAGCTCAAAGAGGCTAAACATGTTCATCAGGGTAATTAGCCCCTGTTGCGTTCGATTAGCCGGGGTTAGCAGGTAGCCGGGGGAGAGAATCCCACTGGTGACAAACTCTCCAAGGTTGTCGACTATCGAGTCGACAAGGGAGACAAAATTGGGGTGCCGTAAATTCATCGCGTGCATATGGGCATCAAAGAAATAGTTTTCCATAGCAGCCTTGCGCCTCCGTTTACTTACCTATTTTTTTACTCCACGAATCCCGTAACGTGACACTGCGGTTGAATACTGGGTTGTCAGGGGAATGGTCGCCTGAATCGGCCATGAAGTAACCGTTGCGGACAAACTGCAGATATTCACCGGGCTGAGAGTCTTTAAGCGAGGGCTCTAACAGAGCTTCCTTAATGACTATTAAAGAATCGGGGTTCAGGTCATCTAAAAAGTTACCGGTTGCCTCTCCGGGGACCTCATTTAAGAAGAGTTTGTCGTAGAGTCTAACTTCACCTTTAATCGCGTGACGCGCACTCACCCAATGGCTGGTTCCCCGCACTCGCCGCTTATCTTCAGTTCTTCCCCCTCGCGATTCACTATCGTAGGTGCAGTGGACCTCTACTACTTCCCCATTGGCGCCTTTAATAACATCTGTGCAGGTAACATAGTAGGCGTGTAGGAGGCGCACTTCATTGCCCGGGTAGAGGCGGTGGTACCCTTTAACCGGCTCTTCCATGAAGTCCTCGCGTTCAATAAAGAGTTCACGGCAGAAGGGGACCTCTCGGGTGCCGCCGGCAGGGTCTTCGGGATTGTTGCGAGCTTCCA
Source organism: Sphaerochaetaceae bacterium (assembly GCA_041676265.1). Taxonomy (GTDB): domain Bacteria; phylum Spirochaetota; class Spirochaetia; order Sphaerochaetales; family Sphaerochaetaceae; genus DUOJ01. The sequence continues at coordinate 2,792 of JBAYSE010000073.1, read as the reverse complement.
CGAATTCCTCTTTATCTTCAGGGTAATTGGTGATGACGAGCTTGAGGGGGTCTAAGACGGCCATTACCCTCTTGGCCCTCTTATTCAAATCCTCGCGTGCACAGAACTCGAGCAGGCTGTGGTCGACAAGGGACTCAACTTTCGCCACTCCAACGCGTTCAACGAAATCACGCAGAGCCTCGGGACTGTAACCACGGCGCCGAATACCGGCAATAGTAGGCATTCTAGGGTCATCCCAGCCTGTCACAACCCCCATCTGAACGAGTTTTAAAAGACGCCGTTTGCTCATCATCATGTAACTGATATTAAGACGAGCAAATTCGTACTGATGAGGGGTGTGGTCGATGCCATCAATCCCCGTCGCCCAATCATAAGCCGGGCGATGGTCTTCAAATTCTAAGGTACAGATAGAGTGGGTTATCCCCTCAATAGCATCACTGATAGGGTGAGTATAGTCGTACATCGGGTAGATACACCATTTATCGCCGGTGCGCGGGTGGTGGGCAAATTTAATGCGGTAGAGGGCCGGGTCGCGTAAATTTAAGTTGGCACTAGCCATATCAATTTTAGCCCTCAGCACGTATTTACCTTCCGGATGCCGGCCGGCACGCATCTCTTCAAAGAGGCGGAGGTTTTCTGCAATAGGACGATCGCGGTCGGGACTATTCTTACCGGGTGTCGTTAGGGTCCCTCGGTACTCTTTAACCTGTTTTGGCGTGAGAGAGTCGACGTAAGCCAGCCCTTGTTTGATTAGATTGACGGCAATAGCGTAGAGTTGGTCGTAGTAGTCGCTGGCGTGGTAGATATAATCACCCCAGTCAAAACCTAACCACTTGATATCTTTTTGAATCGCCTCAATATACTCCATCTCCTCCTTCTCCGGATTGGTGTCATCAAAACGGAGGTGGCAGCGCCCTTTGTATTTTTCAGCCAAACCAAAGTTGATACAGATCGATTTTATGTGGCCGATATGGAGGTACCCATTTGGCTCCGGTGGAAAGCGGGTGATTATCTCGTTGTTGGGAACACGGTTATTAGCTAAATCGTCCTCAATAATCCTCTCTAGGAAATTGAGACTCTTCTCCTCTCTCTTCTCGCTCATAAAGTTGTCCTTTGCCCCTTAGCGGGGCTTGTCATAGTTGCTCGATTCTACCACAGAGCTCCGCTTTAGGCAAAGGGAAGGGGAAAAAAAGAGTCGGGGAGCGTGACAAGAATTCACAGAAGGAGTATGGTGGTGATGATGAACAATCCAATGCGTAAAACCCCTTTACTGAAAGAGCTTTTAACGCTCTCTTTACCCATAATGGCCTCTAACCTTTTACAGACGATGTACAATATGGTTGATGCCTATTTCTTGGGGAAGTTAGGCAAGGAGGCCATTAGTGCCCCCTCGATTGTTTTTAATATTAGCAACTTCATTATCGTGTTTGGAACAGCTTTCACTGTAGCCGGAACAACGATGCTGAGCCAATCCTATGGAGCCGATAAAGAGAACCGGCAGCGCCTCGATTTCCTCTCTTCCCAGGTCTTCGTTGTTAACACCATTATGTCCCTTTTCGTCCTTATTGTGGGCATCACTTTAGCCCACCCACTATTAACCCTAATGCAAGTGCCCAGTGGGTTAACCTACCACTACACCTACCAGTACATGACAATCACTTTCTTAGCGATGCCCCTCCTTTTCGGGGATCTCATTTTGAGGGGGATTCTGCAGGGGGTAGGCGATTCACTGACCCCCCTCTATATCCAATTAGTCGCCGTTATTTTAAATGTAATCCTCGACCCTATCTTTATTTTTGTCTTTAAACTGGAGGTTGCCGGGGCTGCTTGGGCCACCCTTTTAGCCCGTTTTGTGAGTTGTTTGCTCTCCTTCTATATCCTCTTTAAAGGCTCCAAAGGGGTCAAGGTTCGCCCCTCACTCTTTAAGCCCCACAGACCGACACTGATTTTGATGAGTAAAATTGGGTTACCGGCCGCTATTGGACAATCCCTCTCTTCGCTGGGCTTTGCGGTTATTCAGGGAGTGGTAAACTCCTTCGGTCCGGCAGTAATCGCCGCTTTTGGGGTAGGCAACCGGGTGCAGTCAATTTTCAATATGCCCGGGCAAGGCATTAGCCAAGGGGTTGCCATCATGGTGGGCAACAAATTAGGCGAACAGCAAGAGAAGGAGGCAGAAAAGGTAGTAAACGTGGGCCTCTGGCTAATAGGGGTTTTTATAACGTTCGGTATGATTCTGGTGCTCATCTATGGCCGCTATATCATCCTCTTCTTCGTTAACGATTATGAAGTGGTCCACTACGGGTTGGAGATGTTTAAGTACACTACCATTTCAGTCCTCTTTTTCAGCCTCTACACCGTAGCTTTAGGGGCGTTTCAAGGGGGTGGTCGTACCCGCGCTATTATGCTTTTAAACGTATTTAGGCTCTGGGGATTAAGGGTCCCCCTTAGCTACCTCCTCCCCTTAGTCTTTAAGATGGGGACAACTGGGGTGTGGATTGGCATGCTCACCAGTAATGTCGTGGTGACCGTGTGGTCCCTCATCCTTTACAAGAGGGGTTCGTGGAAGGTTACCCTAGAATTGGATGTACACAAATAACAAAAATAGGTAAACTTGTCTTTAACGGAGGAGAGCGTTGGAGAGAGACAGAAGGTGGCTACGCCAACCAATCTGGAAAATTTTAAAAACTGTGATTTTAGGAGTACTTATGCTCCTCATTACAGTGGCAATAATCGGTTGGACCCGAGCCCTCCAAAAGAAAGACCGTGCAGAACAAGAGAGGGTAGTTCTCGGT
>JBAYSE010000072.1:0-8290 GCA_041676265.1 Sphaerochaetaceae bacterium | reverse complement strand
ATACCCCCAAAGATTATTGAGAACAGGGAAGCCAAAACAACGGCAAAGACCGAATCCCCCGGGAATATATTGAGGAAAAAAATTGACACTCCCCCCACGAAGGCGGTCATTGACCCTACCGAAAGATCAATGCCTCCTGAGATGATTATCAGGGTCATGCCCAACCCAATAATTCCGGTATAAGAGATTTGGCGTAAAATATTGGTTAAGTTCCTCAACTTCAAGAAAGAGGGCCACCCTACAATGGTTGCCAAAATAAAGAGGAGTATAAACCCTACCCCCGTGGCGTGTTCACTGAGTTTGAAATCTTTAAAAAAGTCGCTTATTTTTTCTCGCAAATTTGTTTTGTTTGCATTAACCATAGGCTATCCTTCCCTTAATTCCAGTCGCGTGGAACATGATCTCCTCTTCGTTTATGTGTTCATCACTTAAACAGCCGGCTACAGTTCCTTCTCGCATTACGTAGACACGGCTACACAACCCAATGACCTCCTCCATCTCAGAGCTGATTACTATGCAGGAGACCCCTTTTAAGGCCAATTGGTGGATAAATTCATATATTTCTCTTTTTGAATTAACATCGATACCGCGTGTAGGCTCATCAAAAATTAAAATTTTGGGTGCGGTTTCGACCCAGCGGGCTAAGTAGACTTTCTGTTGATTGCCCCCACTGAAGAACTTCAGGGGAGCTTTCTGGGAAGCAGCCACTATTCTAAAGGTTTTTTTAAACTCTTCGGCGCGCTTCTCTTCCTTCTTAAAATCGATTAAGAGATGCTTAACATAGTTACGCAAAGTAATGAGGGTAATATTTTTGGGGACATTGAAGTTTTCAACTATCCCTTTACCTTGTCTGTCTTCACTAATGTAACCAATACCCAAATCGACAGCGTCCCGTGGATGGCGAATTTTCACCTCTTTTGAGTCTACGATGATCCTGCCACTGTCAACCCTTCTGAGGCCCATCAGGGATTCAAATAATTCTGTTCGGCCGGCCCCTACTAATCCGGCGAATCCTAAAATTTCACCCCGGCGAAGATTAAATGAGACTTCACGAATAAGGTTTTTTACGTTGAGATTGACAACTTCTAAGGCTAGGTCTGCCTTATCTTTAACTATTTTTTCTGGAAAAACTTGGGTGAAATCCCGCCCTATCATTTTGCGGGCTAAGTCTTCCTCTTCCACCTCTTCGATAGGATCGACACTAATTAGGTTGCCATCGCGTAATACGGTAACCCTGTCACAGATAGCTTTCACCTCTTTGAGCTTGTGAGAGACGAAGATGATGGTTACCCCCTGCCTTTTCAGTTCCCGCATCAAGTTAAAGAGGGTTTCGACCTCATGACCGGTGAGGGTGGTGGTTGGTTCATCCATTATCAAGATGCGGGCATGCAACATAAGGGCTTTGGATATCTCTACCATCTGTTTTTCCGCTACGCTCAAATCTCCAATTAGGCGGTTAACATTGAGAGACATCTTCAACTCTTGCAGTTGCTTAATCGCCTCCCGGCGCATCGTAGCCTTATCTAACAGGCCATTACGGAGGAGGATTTCATTGCCCAAAAAGATATTTTCGTAGACGCTCAGGGTGTTGATGAGGTTGAATTCTTGGGGAACTATCGAGATCCCTAAAGCTTTGGCCTCTCCATAGTCTTTTATAGTGACCTCTTGGCCTTCTAAAAAGATGGAGCCGGCTGTCATCTGATAAATACCGCTGATAATCTTTATTAAAGTCGATTTGCCGGCGCCATTTTCCCCAATAAGCCCCATCACCTCACCAGGGTAAATATCGATGTTTATCGCATTGAGAACCCTTACCGTGGAGAACTCTTTAGTGATACCCCTCACCGTCAGGAGGGGTTCACCAGAGTTCAGTTGATTAGTGGTATTCTCTTTGCCCATTAATTCTCCATCGCTCCATCAAAGCTAACCGTTGAAGGATCGAAGTCAATCTTGTGGACAAACTCGAGAGCCTCTTGGGCACCAAAGAGCCGGTCCATGCCGTTGTCTTCCCACTCAACAGAGAGAGGACCACTGTAACCGGCCGCATTCGCCTCTCGAATAATAAATTCAAAGTTGACATCTCCATGACCGGGGCTGACAAAGTTCCAGCCGCGGCGCAGGTCGCCAAACTCTATATGGGAGCCCAAGATTCCACTCCGTCCATCGAGTTTCACGTAGCAATCTTTGATATGGAGATGGTAAATCCGGTCGGCAAAGTCACGATAGAAAAGGGCTGGGTCAACGCCTTGCCACTGCAAGTGGCTAGGGTCAAAGTTAAATCCCAGCGTCTCCCTCCACTCAAACTCCTCGAGCAATTTTTCAGCCGAATAGTAGTCGTAGGCGATCTCCGAGGGGTGTACCTCCAAGGCAAACTTAACTCCTTGGCGCTCAAATTCGTCCAAAATTGGACTCCACAGCGCTTTTATCGCAGCATACCCGTCATCAACCATCGCCTGCGTTGTTTGGGGGAATGAGTAGAAGTACTTCCAAATAGGGGAACCCATGAATCCGGTAACCACATAGCACCCCATATTTTTGGCTGCCTGTGCGGTGTAGATCATTTGTTGGATACCCCACTCACGAATTGCCTCTGAATTACCGGCTAGGTTCTTAGGGGCAAAACCGTCTAAACGGGGATCCCCAAAGGCGTCCCCGACACATTGCCCCGCTAAGTGATTGCCCAGAGCCCAACAACCCAGATTATATTTAGCCAGAATCCTTTTTTTCTCGTCGACGTAGGCGGAATCTTTAGCCGCCTTCTCAACATCTAAATGGTCCCCCCAACAAGCTATCTCCAATCCATCATAGCCAAATCCACTGACTAGCTTGCAGACTTCTTCAAAGGGCAAATCCGCCCATTGACCCGTAAATAGCGTTACCGGTCGTCCCATAAAATCCTCCTTTATAAAGAGATCCAAGCGGCATCTTTTTCAGAGCTCTCGACACAAGCGACGATAAATTTCACGCCTTCAGCACCATCGGCGACAGTGGGGAACTCTAGAACACTTCGATCTATTTTTTCACCATTGAGTTTGCCGATTAAAGTTGTCACATAAGCCTTGTAAATATTGGCAAACGCCTCAAATACCCCTTCAGGGTGGCCAGAGGGGAGACGACTGTACTTTTGAGCACCCTCGACAAAGGGATCGCGTCCTCGTGAGATGAGTTGCTTTGCACCCCCCATCTTGGTCAAGATGAAGTGATCGGGATCTTCCGGAGACCATTCGATTGTCCCTTGGGAACCAAAAATACGGACCCTTAAGGCGTTGTCGTAGCCGATGGCAATTTGACTTGACCAGTAGACACCCTTGGCGCCGTTATCATACTCAACCATGATAGTGGCGTTATCATCGAGACTTCGCCCCTCAACAAACTTATCCAAGCGGGCACTGAGTCGTTTAATTTTGAGCCCCGTTAAAGTCGCCACCATATTCTCAATATGGGAGCCAATATCACCTACGCAGTTGGATTTACCACTCAAAGCGGGGTCGGTGCGCCAAGCAGCTTGCTTATTGCCCTCATCTTCGCTTCTTGAGGCCAACCACTCTTGAGGATATTCGGCATTTACAAACCGAATTTCGCCAATTTCGCCCGCTTGGATGAGGTGCCTAATCTGCTTTGCCACAGGATAGCCGGTATAGGTGTAGGTAACTCCAAACAGGAGATCTTTTTCCTCAGTAAGCTTTACTAATTCTTGAGCTTCTTCAAATTCGATGGTTAAGGGTTTGTCACATACGACGTTAATCGAATGGTTCAGGAGAACTTTAGCGGCATTATAATGGGCTGCATTAGGGGTCACTATTACGGCAAAATCTATTCCATCAGGTCGTTTTGACTCTTTCTCTGCCATCTCCTCTACAGAACTGTAGAGCCGCTCAGGGTCAAGCCCCAGGGAGAGACCAAACTCTTTACTCTTAGCTGCATCACGGGAAAAAACACCACAAACGAGTTCAGCTTTATCATCAATGCGAATGGCTGTCCGATGGACATCGCCGATAAAGGCACCCGGTCCTCCACCAACCATTGCGTAGGCCAGTTTTGCGCCTACTTTCTCACTCTTACTACCTTCAATCACATTTTCCTCCCTCTTGTCTGCGTGAGGCTTACAATTTTTTGGAATCAGTATTGCCTCTGTAAACCCATCCAACACAAATTAGCTTACGCAGAACAATTACTATTGTACGTCCAATTATAATACAACTAAAGAGTGCCTCTTGAATAGACAAAATTGTACAAGCATATACATAAATGACCTGTTCAAGACTTCTCACTTCCCCTGTTTTAGAGTATATTGCCGTTATGTCTAAAATATTTAGGTTTTCAAACTTTCACACCCACTGCTCTTTAGATGATGGAACGGGTGCGCTGGAAGATTATGTGCGTCAAGCGATTTCTCAAGACCTCAGTGCACTGGGTTTCTCCTGTCATACCCCGATGCCCTTCTTTGATGAATGGCATATGAAAAAAGCAGATTTTCCCTACTATCTGGAAGAAATTAACCGCCTAAGAGAGCTATACAAAGATGAGATAGAGCTTTACATTGGGCTGGAACTCGACTACCTGGAAGATACCGGTGAGTTAGCCGGCAGTGAATACAGTGATTATCTTGACTTTACAATTGCCTCTCTCCATATGATGAAGCATGCAAAAAGTGGGCAATATTTAACCATTGACGGACCGGTAAAAGAGTTTGTCACCCTCTTAGAAGATAACTTTTCAGGCGATATTAGGCGGTTTGCCACCCACTATTTCTCCCTACAAGAAAAAATGGTTAACACCTATAAATTTGACATTTTGGGCCACTGTGATCTGATTAAAAAGCGCAATTCCTACAACCTCTTTTTTGATGAGCACGCCTCGTGGTACCGCGACCTCACCACAAATTTTTTACGCAATATCTGCGATAAAGCGGTTCGTTTGGAGATCAGTACCGGCGGTATTGCCCGCAATTCTATCAAAGAGACCTACCCCTCCCCTGAGATGGTCAAAGAGTGTGCTAGGTTGGGCATTCCCCTCACTTTAAACTCCGATGCCCACTATTCACTCCATATAACTCACTTCTTTGAAGAGGCAAAAGAGCTCTTAATTGACGCGGGTCACAAAACGGTAGATACATTAAAAGAGGGCAAATGGATCTCTGTACCACTCCTTTAAGGGCTTATATATCACAACAAACCGATTATGTGTGTTATAGTCACTCTTAGATTTGAATAAAAAAGGATAACTAAATGCAAAAAATTGCCCTCTTTGCCTTTAATGGCAATCCTGGTTGCTTCACCCATGTTCTCTTAAATGCATTAGATATGCATACCAAAGGGTTCGATGTGCGCCTCATTATTGAAGGGGAAGCTGTCAAGCTAGTTAAAACTATGCTTGAAGCCAAAAACCCCCTTTTTCAAAAAGTAGTCGACTTAAAGTTAATCGATTGCATCTGTAAGGGCTGCTCAGCCAAAATGGGTGTACTCGAATTCAATCAAAATACTGGCCTTCCGGTTTGTGGTGAGATGAGCGGGCATCCCCCCTTCTCAGCCTATATGGAGAAAGGTTACAAGGTAGTTACTCTCTAGAAGGCTAAATTATGCAAAAGAAAATCTCAATACTTTTACTGGTCATGTTAACTGTATCTACTGCTCTACTCTTTAGTGGTGTAGGGTTCAAAATAGCCCCTGTTACCCCTCTCTTTAGGGAATACCTCGCCGACCCTTATGCCCCCTCTTCGAAATTCAATCGTCTTACGGCTTTAACCGAAGAGAGTATCCCTAAAAACATCTATTACGTAGATGAGGGACAGTATGCCGAAATACCGTTTACACATGAGGGACAAAAGAACTATTTTAACTTAAAAGTCGGTGCAAACGTTGGATTACTGCGCTTCGAAGCCGGCTTCTTCCAAATGGAAGCATTTCTATATGGAGGCTTAAATACCCTTTTTGAATTTGAAGGAGCCACCGATAACTTAGGTTTTGATGGGTTTTATGCCGTAGGCGGCTCTCTAAGGTTATGGGATGTGGTTGCTATTCAAGGGGGAATCCACCATTTTTCGGGCCACTGGGGCGATGAAATTCTCAAGAGTACCGCTGAAGAAAATAGCGCCGTTAATTTTAAGGATATGACTCTGCTGGAATACACACGGGACAATTCCTGGATTATCGCTATCTCTATTGAACCCACGAAAACCTTCCGGTTTTACTCGACAGTAGAGATGCCCCAAAAGACCGCCTGGGTGCGCCCTGCTGCCCATGTACCAGTCACCGGTACCCACCCTAACAGGCCAATGCAAGAGCATATTGCCGGTCAAGAGGGCGTAGAATTTGAGGTAGAATACCCCTCTTCATATAGAGCTTTAAGGGTGCAAGTAGGCAGTGAAGTGCGCTTTCCCCTCTATTCGTTAGGCGACTTCTTTATTGCCGGCGATTTTCAATTTCACCAAGATGGTAAAACCCTCCACCTTATGAATAGCTACAGTGAGACTAATCCGTGGGAATTTACGATGTGCCTAGGCCTTGGTTTTGAATTTAATCGGGGGTACCGTGAACGCAAGGTGCGCCTCGAGTCTTTTTATCACTATGGCAGACTCCCCCTTCTCAATTTTTTCTTTCAGAGGGGCCACTATGTCTCTGTTGGTGTGTCTATTAGCGGATAATTTTTTTAAACAAGGAAAAGAAAATGAGAAAAGCTTTTTTAGTTGTCGTGGTTCTTTTATATGTTAGCTTAGCTATCTATGCCGCTGATCAGCCTTTTGCCGAATTTAAGTGGTTTAATGCAAAATCGGTATATGCGCAAAACCCTGCAGACATCTTTAGTGCCAACAGCACCTTGGGTTATCTACTATTGCAAACAGGACAACCGCGGATTATCAGGGTAACCCCCACCGACGGCAGTGGAGAATATGTAGATATCCCGATTTATAAGGAAGGGCACTACACTGACGAGAAAGCCTATATCCACTTAAAGACCGGGGTCAATGTGGGATTCACCCGAATCTCACTCTTTAAAGAAAATTTCGAGTTGGAGTTTGGCCTCTCAGCGGCCATAAATTCTATTTTTCAAGGCTTTGGAGGCGCCGACAACTTAGGGTTTGATGGGGTCTATTTCTTGGGACCACAGTTAAGACTCTTTAACAAGATCTCCTTTAAGTTTGGCCTTCAACACTACTCTGGCCACTACGGTGATGAAACACTGGAAAATAGTTACGCAACCAATGGTGTATTGCGCAATGCTCTTGAATATACACGCGATAACAACCTCTTCTTCGGTGTAAATATAGACATTCTCAAAAACTTAAGCCTAAGTGTTGAAGCTACCCTGCCGAGGGAGAAGACTTGGATGGGGCCGGCTGTCCATATCCCCTCCTGGGTATTAAAACCGTCGAATGGCGAGAGCTACTACAAGATAGCGGCTAATGATGAGAAAGTTGCAGCGGTAGAGTATCCCGACTTTTATAAGGCTTGGATTGTCCAGGGGGGAATTCTCTATGACCACTACCTAACAAAACAACTGGCCCTCTCCTTGGCAGGGTTTGTTAAGCTTCACCAAGACGGAATGACAGAGCATACCATTGGAGCTTTCCAAGAAGATAACCCATGGGAGGCTGAGTATACTCTGGCTCTGGGCGTTGTGTTAAAAGACCCCAACGCCGATTTCACAACCCGGGTCAATTTAACTTATCATAATGGAAGGACGCCACTGCTCAACTTTTTCTACCAAAGGACCTCTTATGTGTCACTCTCTATCATTATGGGGTAGCTAGCGCACTAATTCTCCGCATTGACGCAAATAGTAAAAACAATTACAGTTTTTATATATGAGTCAAAAAAAGATTACTATTGAAGATATTGCTCGTGAGGCTGGCGTGGGTATTGGTACGGTTTCACGGGTACTCAACAACAGTATCCATGTCTCAGAAAAAACCAGAAAAAGGGTTTTAGACGTCATCAAAGCACGCCAGTTTAAACCCAGCGGAGCTGCTCGGGTATTGGCACGCCAAAACAGAGTCGACTCTTCTATTGGCCTGCTCTTACCCGATATCGGAAACCACTACTTTTTTGAAATCTTTGAGTCTATCTACCGTAAATTACGGGGTCTGGGCATCGACTTAATCATCTTAAACTACGAAAAACACAATCCGCAAGTTATCCAAAGGGTTCTAGATACCCAAGTGTCGGCGCTTTTAATCTTTGCCTTCCAACTGGATGCAGGCGAACACGAACTCCTTTCTCGGCGCAATGTACGTTGCCTCTATATCGACTACCCTTGTCAAGACAACCATTGCATCTATACCGATAATAGT